>JBPEXA010000332.1:0-1795 GCA_052032135.1 Thermoanaerobaculia bacterium
GACGCTCGATCGTCCAGCCGTCGACATCGACGGCCGGCGGGTCGGCGGCCGCGGCGCCGAGCAGGGCGAAGAGGGCGGCGACGATCACGCGCCGTCGAGCAGCGAGCTGAGATCGTCTCCCGCCGCCAGCTCTCGGGCCGACTCGCCCCGCGCGAACAGCTTGCCGCCGGGAGCCCCCTCGATCGTCATCCGATCCCCCTCGATCGACAGCATCGACCCTTCGCGCAGGGCGACGACCGAGCGCTCGTTCTCTTCGAGGTACTCGGCGATCCGCTGGTCGCGGGTCTCGCCCATGTGAGTGGAGTCGGGGTCGGGGTCGAGATAGTGCGGGTTGATCTGGAACGGCACCAGTCCGAGGGTCTCGAACGACGCCGGCTCGACGATCGGCATGTCGTTGGTGGTGCACAGCGTCGGGCAGGCGACGTTGGAGCCGGCGCTGGTGCCGAGGTACGGCATGCCGGCGGCGACCCGCTCGCGGATCGGTTCGAGCAGCTCGTGTCGGTGCAGGTCGCGCACCAGGCGGAAGGTGTTGCCACCGCCGATGAAGAGCCCGTCGACCCGCTCGACGACCTCGGCCGGCCGATCACCGTCGTCGACCGACACCAGCTCGAGCCCCCAGCGGCGGAAGCCGCTGGCCGCGAGCCGCGCGTAGCCGGCGCGGTCGTAGCCGGCCCAGGGGACGAAGCCGATGGTGGCGCAGCCGGCGAACAGCTCCTCGATGGCGTCCGCGCAGTGCTCGAGGTAGCCGGTGCCGTGGGTGCGGGAGGTGCTGACCAGCAGGATCCGCCTCACGCCCTCCCTCCCAGGTGGACGACGACGCGGCGGCGGTGGGGGGCGCGCCGGTGCTCCCAGAGGTAGATCCCCTGCCAGGTGCCGAGGGCGAGGGCGCCGTCGATGATCGGCACCGCCAGCGAGGTGGCGGTGAGCGCCGCTTTGACGTGCGCCGGCATGTCGTCGGGGCCCTCCGCGGTGTGGGTGTAGAGCGGGTCGCGCTCCGGGACCAGCCGCTCGAGCCACGCCTCGAGGTCGCGGCGCGCCGACGGATCGGCGTTCTCCTGAATGGTGAGGCTGGCGGAGGTGTGCTGGACGAAGACCGTGCACAGCCCGCCGTCGACACCGCCCGCCGCCACCGTCCGCCGCACCCGGTCGGTGATCTCGTAGAGCCCCTTGCCGTCGGTGGCGACGGTGAGCGTCTCGGTCATCGGCGCTGGCTCATCGGCGCTGGGTCATCGGCGCTGGCTTCTAAGCGCTGGGTCATCCCCGCCGGCGGTCGGACGGTCCCGCCGACCGTCAATCGTCGTAGGCCATCGTCTTGACCCGCCGCACGTACCAGTCGGGGCGGTCGGTGGGCAGGAACATGCAGCACTCCTCGAGGTCGCGCTGGTAGACGTGCAGCGTGATCGTCGTCTCGTCCGGCAGCAGGTTGGCGAGGGTGTGGTACTCGTACGGCGGGATCAGCGCCCCCGAGTCGCCCGGCTGCGCGTTGAAGCGCTCCTGGCGCTCGAAGCGGTAGAAGTCGCCGTCGTGCTCCTGGAGATCGAACTGGGTGACCTGCAGGACACCGCGCCACACCCCTTCGACGCACCAGACGCCGGCGTGATCGTGGAGCGGCGTCCCCTGGCCCGCCCCCCACGCCATCGAGACGATGACGTAGCCGTGGTCGTCGCTGCGGTAGAGCAGGTGGCGCCCGTAGGCGTCGCCTCCGGGAGCCTGCGCGGCGGCGGGAAGGTCGATCGCCCCCTCGTTGATCAGCGCCTTGAGCCCCTCCTTGATGCGCAGCGTGGTGCCGCCGGCG
>JBPEXA010000333.1:0-2222 GCA_052032135.1 Thermoanaerobaculia bacterium
CGCCTCGAACCGTCCGGTGGCGCGCGGCCGGAAACCGATGCGAACCGCGCAGTCGGTGCCCGGCTCGAGGGTCGTGCGGGAGCAGTCGTTGGCGACCCAGACGAACGCCGACTCTCCCGCTCCCTCGATCGCCAGCCGGTCGACCGCCATCGGCGCGGTCCCGGCGTTGATCAGCCGCAAGGCGGTCGCCTCGGTCGCCTTGCCGACGCCGACGCGCCCGAAGTCGAGCTCGGCACGGTCGGGAGTCAGCGACGGCGCCAGCGCCTCGCCGCGCACGGTCGGCGCCGCCACCACCCTCGAGGCGTTGGCGGCGAGCTCGACGCCGGCGGACTGGGCACCCGGCGCGACCGGCCGGAAGACGATCTCGACATCGCAGCTCTCGCCGCCTCGCAGAGCGCGACCGGAGCAACCGTCGGTCGCCACGGCGAACCCCTCGGCCGAGAGATCGAGGGAGGTGATCTCCAACGGTCGCCGCCCGTCGTTGATCAACCGCACCGCCCGAGGCGCGCTCTCGGCGCCGACCCGCGTCGGCTCGAACGCGATCTCGACCGGATCGAATCTCGCCACCGGCGGGCGCAGCAGGAACCACCAACCGCCGGCGGCGAGCGCCATCAACAGCAGGAGCCCGACCACGAGCCCCCGCCCGCGCCGCGGCGCGCGACCGGTCTCGTACCGCGGCTGGACGGCGGCGCGACGACGGGGTGGGGCGGCCCGCTCGAGCTCGCGGCTCGCCGGCCGTCGCGGAGCCGGCTGCGCAGGCCGATCCTCGGACCGCAGCGGCAGATCGAGCATCCCCTTCCTGGGCGCACCCGCCTCGGGGGCATCGGGGTCGTGGGGCGGTTCGTACTTCAATCGGACCTCGGCCGGGGATTGTACCCTTGGGCACCACCCGCCCCAGCGACCTCCGACCGATCACGGGAGCCGACCGACCATGCCACGATCCGCCGCCCTCCTCGCCCTGCTCGCCGCCCTTTCGCAGCTCCCCGCCGCCCGCGCGCTCGCCGAGCACCACCCCGCCTTCGATCCGGTCGCGCACCGCGCCGAGATCGAGGCGTGGCGGGAGCGCAGGCTCGCCTCGCTGCGCCGGGACACCGGCTGGCTCACCCTCACCGGTCTCGACACCCTGGAGCGCGGCCGCAGCTACGCGCTCGGGTCGGCCGCCGGCTCGGACGTCCGGCTCCCCGACGCCGCCCCGCGACAGCTGGGCACGATCACGGTCGGCCACGAGGGTGAGGTCGAGCTGCGGGTGGCGGCCGGCGCGAAGGTGACCGTCGACGGCCTCCCGGTGACCACCGTCGCCCTGTTCGGACCGCACGTCGAGAGCCCACCGCTGGTCGAGGCGGGCTCGGTCAACTTCCTGGTCATCGAGCGCGGCGGCGTCCTCTTCCTCCGCACGCGGGACCGGAAGCACCCGGCGCTACAGAGCTTCACCGGGCTCGAGCAGTTCCCGATCGACCCCCGCTGGCGCTTCGAGGCGCGCTTCGACCCCTACGACCCCGTGCGCCAGATTCCGATCGCCAACATCCTCGGCCAGGTCAGCGACACCCCCTCATGGGGAGCGGTGGTCTTCGACTACCAGGGGGAGACCTACCGGATCGACGCCGTCGCCGAGCCGGGCGACGAGGAGCTGTTCCTGATCTTCGGCGACGCCACCAGCGGGCACGAGACCTACGGCGCCGGTCGCTATCTGTATGCCGACGCGCCCGACGCGACGGGACGGGTGGTCGTCGACTTCAACCGCGCCTACAACCCGCCGTGCGCCTTCACGCCGTTCGCGACCTGTCCTCTGCCGCCGTCGCAGAACCGGCTGCCATTCCGGGTCGAGGCAGGCGAGAAGACCTACCCCCCGGCTCCCTGACCGGGCGCCGCTCTCAGCTCTCCGAGGAACCGCTCGGCTTGTCGAAGATCGGCGCCGGGAACGGCATCACCGACCCCGACCCTTCCGCCTTGCCGGTGATGCGGTTGACGCCCTGCTTTTCGACGACGTCGATGCGGATCACCGAGTGGAGCGGGATGTTGGTGCGCTCCACCCCCTTGAACTCGCTCTTGAGCGTCTCCTCGGTGGGGTCGACGACGACCTGGCTGCGCTCGCCGAACAGGAACTCGCCGACCTCGATGAAGCCGAACAGCGGGCTCTGTCCCACCGACCTGGCGTACATCTCGTACACCTTCCCCTGGTTGAGGAAGACGATCTTGTAGATGGGCTCGCTCGGCATCGATCA
>JBPEXA010000334.1:0-9517 GCA_052032135.1 Thermoanaerobaculia bacterium
GTCGGGTCCGCGGTCGCCCTCGATCCGAGGAACGGCGAGGTGTTGATGCTCGCCTCCGCCCCCTCGTACAACCCCAATCTCTTCACTCGCCGGCTGAATCGCGAGCAGTGGCGCGCGCTGGTCGAAGCGGAGCATCACCCGCTGCAGAATCGGGCGATCCAGAACGCCCACGCGCCCGGGTCGATCTTCAAGCCGATCATCGCCGCCGCCGGCCTGGCGGAGCGGGTGGTCGACGGCGACGACGCCGTCTTCTGCGCCGGACAGACGATGATCTACAACCGTCGGACCCGCTGCTGGCTCCGGGGCGGGCACGGTTGGGTCAACCTCCGTTCGGCGATCGAGCGGTCGTGCGACATCTACTTCTACCAGCTGGGGCAGAAGCTCGGCATCAACCGGATCGCCGACTACGCACGGCGCTTCGGGCTCGGCGCGCCGACCGGCTTCGATATCCCCGGCGAGAAGGCGGGCTTGATCCCGGACACGCAGTGGAGCCTGCAGCGACGCGGCTCCCCGTGGTACCCCGGTGAGACGGTGTCGGTGGCGATCGGCCAGGGGCCGACCTTGGTGACCCCCCTGCAGGCGGCGCGGGCGTTCGCGGCGATCGCCAACGGCGGGCGCCTGGTCCGCCCCCACGTCGCGGCCGGCACTGCGGCCTCGACGCGGGAGATCGACGTCTCGCCGCGGGTGCTGGCGACCATCCGGGAGGCGTTGTGGGCGGCGGTCAACGCGCGGCGGGGCACCGGCGGCGCGGCGCGGGTCGACGGCATCGAGGTGGCGGGCAAGACCGGCACCGCGCAGGTCGTCGAGCAGCGCACCTGGACGCGCAGCGAGGATCTGCCGTTCGAGCACCGCGATCACGCGTGGTTCGCCTCGTTCGCCCCCGAGGGCGACGCCGAGCTGGTGGTCGTCGCCTTCGTCGAGCACGGTGGCCACGGCTCGGACGCCGCCGCCCCCCTCGCCAGGAAGATCTATGAGAGCCACTTCGGCGACCCTGACGCTCGCTGACGAGCGCGCGCCGCTGCGCCAGCTGGCCGGCGTCCGGTGGGCGCTGCTCGCCGCGGCGCTGATGCTGGCGATCACCGGCCTGGCGACCGTGCATTCGGCGAGCTCCGAGCTGGCGGTCGACTACCTTCCGCGCCAGGCGATGTGGGTCGCCATCGGCCTGCTCGCCTTCTTCGTCGCCATGGCGATGGACTATCAGACCCTCGGCAAGTTCGCCCTGCCGATCTACCTCGCCGGCCTGCTCGCCTTGACCGCGGTGCTCTTCCTGGGAGCGGTCCGCGGCGGCGCCCGCAGCTGGTTCGGCATCGGCACGCTCGGCATCCAGCCGTCCGAGTTCGCCAAGCTGACGACCGCGCTGCTGCTGGCGCGCTACCTGGCGGGGACCAACCGCCGCTATCTGCAGCTGCGGGAGATCGCCGTCGCCGGGGCGATCGTCGCCGCTCCGATGCTGCTGGTCGTCCTGCAGCGCGACCTCGGCAGCGCGGCGATGTTCCTGCCGATGCTGGTCGGGATGCTGTTCGTCGCCGGCGTCCGCTGGCAGGTCGTGGTGGCGGGAGCGTTGATCGTGGTGATGGTCGGCGCTCTGTTGTGGAGCTTCGTGATGCTCGACTACCAGAAGGAGCGGGTCATCACCTTCCTCGACCCTGGCCGCGAGCCGCTCGGAGCCGGCTACCAGCTGCGGCAGAGCAAGATCGCCGTCGGCTCCGGCCAGGTCGCCGGCCGCGGCTACATGCAGGGGACCCAGAGCCAGCTCCGCTTCCTGCCCGCCCGCCATACCGATTTCGTCTTCGCCGTGCTGGCGGAGGAGTGGGGGTTCCTCGGCGTCTTCGGGGTGCTCGGACTGTTCGCCTTCTACGTCTTCAACGGGGTCCAGGTCGCGTTGCGGGCGAGAGATCGGATGGGCATCATCCTGGTGGTCGGCCTGCTGTCGTCGTTCGCCTTCCACGTCCTCTACAACACCGCGATGGTGGTCGGTCTGTTGCCGATCACCGGGATCCCGCTGCCGTTCCTCTCCTACGGCGGTTCGTTCATGCTCGCCAACTTCGTCGCTGCCGGGGTGATCCTCGGCGTCGACCTCCGGCGCTACGTCAACCGTTGAAACTGATCGTCGAGAGTGAGCCGAACGGCGCTCGGATCGCCGTCGTCGAGGACGGTCGACTGCTCGAGGTCCATGCCGGGAAGCACGAGGCGTCCCGCGTCGGCGAGGTGCATCTCGGCCGCGTCCGCCGACTGGCGCCGGCGCTCGACGCCGCCTTCGTCGACATCGGCCTCGAGCGCAACGCC
This sequence comes from Thermoanaerobaculia bacterium, assembly GCA_052032135.1. Classification (GTDB taxonomy): domain Bacteria; phylum Acidobacteriota; class Thermoanaerobaculia; order Multivoradales; family JAHEKO01; genus CALZKB01. The sequence goes on from JBPEXA010000334.1 coordinate 2,287, forward strand.
TTCTTGCACGCCAGCGACGTCCACCTCGGCGAGGGGGAGGAGCTGACGGTCCACCAGCCGATCGTGGTGCAGATCTTCCGGGACCCGCTGCCCGGCAAGGGGGCTCGGGTGCGGCGCGGAGCGACCCTGCCCGGTCGGCTGCTGGTGCTGCTGGCACCGGGCAGCGAGGTGACGATTTCGAGCCGGATCACCGACGACGAGGAGCGACAGCGGCTGCTCGCAGCGATGGAGACCGTCGCCGGGGACGGGGTCGGGTGGATCGTGCGCACGGCGGCTCGCGGCGTGGCGACCGCGGCACTGCTCGAGGACGCGGAGCGGCTCGCCGACCTCTGGCGATCGATCACCGAGCGCGCGGCGTCGCACCGCCCGCCGACGCTGCTGCACGCCGACCTCCACCCGGTCGAGCGCTGGCTGCGGGACCGGGTCGACGACCACATCACCGAGATCTGGGTCGAGCATCCGGAAGCTGCCGATCGCGTCCGCCACTGGGAGCGAGAGTTCGGTCCCGGCGGCGCCTCCCGCGTGCGGCTCCACACCGGCCCGCCCCCCCTCTTTCAGCATCTCGACCTCGAACGTCAGGTACGGGCGATCTTCGAGCCGACGATCGAGCTCCCGTCCGGCGGTTCGCTGGTGATCGAGCCGACCGAGGCGCTGGTCGCCATCGACGTCAACTCCGGCAATCGTCTGCAGGCGGCGACGCTCGAAGAGACGGCGCTGGCGATCAATCTCGAGGCCGCCACCGAGGCGGCTCGTCAGCTGCGGCTGCGGGACCTCGCCGGCATCATCGTCATCGACTTCATCGATCTGCGGGAGCCGGAGCACTGGCGTCAGGTGATCGATCGGCTCGAGGCGGAGCTGGCTCGCGATCGCGCGGCGAGCCAGGTCGAGGGTCCCGTCGCCTTCGGCCTGGTGGCGATCACCCGCAAGCGGGGTCGGCGCGACCTGTGGCGCCGCTTGACGGTGACCTGCGATCGCTGTCGGGGGACGGGGCGGGTGCGCTCTCCGGCCGAGAGCGCGGCCGCCGCCGGGCGAGCGTTGCGAGCGGCGGAGGCGGACGCGCCCGGGCGGCGGTGGCGGTTGCGGCTGCCGGCGGCGGCGGAGGAGGGGGTGCTGGCCGCCGAGCTGTCGGCGCTGCGCGACCAGTTCGGGGACCGTCTCGACATCGTGCAGACGGCGGACGTGAAGGACGGCGCCTACGAGCTCGAGGAGGCGTCGGGTTGACCTCCGAGCCGTACCGCATCACCGGTTGGCGGGGCCAGCTGGTCGACGGGCTGCGGCCGCTCGATCTCGAAGCGGCGATCGAGCAGCTCGCCGACCCCGGGCAGGCGCGCAAGACGATCCACTGGGGCCGCAATTACCTCTACAGCCAGCGGCTGGCGACCACCGCCGGTGCCATCGACGTCGTCGTCAAGCAGTTCCGCAACCAGGGGTGGCGCGCTCGCCTGCGCAGGCGGCTCGAAGGGAGCAAGGCGGAGAAGAGCTGGAGGGTGGCGTGCCATCTCGTGGACAGCGGCGTTCCGACCGCCGAGCCGGTGCTACTCGCCGAGTCCGAGCGCGCGTCGGGGCCGTCGCTGTTCGTCACCCGCGAGCTCGACGGCTTCGAATCGCGCTACTTCTTCCGCGCCCTCAACGCCGGGGTGGCCGCCGAGCGGTATCCGGGCGTCGACGTCGAGGAGCTGTTGACGACGCTCGCGACGGCGCTGCGGCGGATGCACGAGGCGGGGGTGTGGCACCGCGACGTCTCGGTCGGCAACCTGATGGTCGCCTATCGCAACGGCGGGCCGCCGGAGATCTCGATCCTCGACCTCAATCGCGCGCGGGTCGGCCGGCCGCCTGGGGTCGTCAAGCGGATTCGCGACCTCTGTCGCCTGCGCATCTTCCGACCCGAGCACCAGGAGGTGTTCCTCCGCTCCTACTGGGGCGACGACGGCTCCGGCTATCGGGCGAAGCGAACGCTCTACCGCCTCTATCACCGCGCCTTTCTGTGGCGCAACGAGGCGAAGCGGTGGCTGCGCGCGCCGTTCTCCAACCTCGGCCCCCGCCACCCCCATGCCCACATTCCCGACGCCCCCCTCGGAGCCGGGGCGCGCGACCGCATCGTCTGGGACCATCTGTCGGACCAACCGCACCAGCACGCGAGCCGTCTGCGTCGGCTCGGGATCCGCTTGTCGGACGCCGGCGCCCACGTGCGCGCCCTCGGCGCGGCGGCCGCCGCCGCGCCGCGGATCGCCCGCCGCTACCGCGCTCTCTCGCGCCGGTGCTTCGCGGAGCCGGTGGCGATCGACGGTATCGGTGTCGCCGTGCGACCGTGGCCGGAGGCACCCGAGGCGCTGGTGGCGGCGATCACCGACCTCGGCGCCCGCAACGTCCTTCTCCGCCTGCATCCGTGGGCGCAGAAACACGACGACGAGGAGGCGCTGGCGAGGGAGCTGTCATCGGCGGGCATCGACGTCGCGTTCGCTCTGCCGCAGAACCGCGATCTGGTGCGCGACCCGTCGCGGTGGCGGGCGGCGCTCGACGAGCTGGCCGAGAGGTTCACGCCGTTCGGCCGGCACTTCCAGGTCGGTCAGGCGGTCAATCGCAGCAAGTGGGGGGTGTGGCGCTACGACGAGTACGAGGCGTTGGTCGCCGAGGCGGTGGCGGCGTTCGCCCGGTGGCCCGAGGTCGAGCTGCTCGGCCCGGCGGTGATCGACTTCGAGCTCTACGCCACCGCCGCCCTCGTCAACCAGCGGTGGCGCTCGGGGGTCGAGCTCGACGCCCTGTCGAGCCTGCTCTATGTCGATCGCCGGGGGGCCCCCGAGAACCGGCAGCTCGGGTTCGACACCGTCGGCAAGGTGACCCTGGCGCGGGCGATCGCCGACACCGGTCGCAACGTCCGCCGCGGCCGCAGCTGGATCACCGAGGTCAACTGGCCGCTGTGGGAGGGCCCCCACTCACCGGCGGGCAGGTCGGTCTCGGTCGACGAGCGTCGGCAGGCCCATTTCCTGGTCCGCTACTACCTGCAGGCGCTGTGCAGCGGCATGGCCGACCGCGTCTACTGGTGGCAGCTCGTCGCTCGCGGCTACGGGCTCGCCACTCCCGATGGCGCCGGCGGGTTGAGCCGTCGCCCCGCCTACGCCGCGCTGGCGACACTGGTGCGGGAGCTGGGCGGCGGTCGCTTCGAGCGGCGGCTGGCGGCCGTCCCGGGCTGCTCGCTCTACCAGGTCCGCGGTGCCGACGGGGCACTGCGATGGGTCGGCTGGTCCCACACCGGAGCGCGGATGGTCGAGCTCCCCGCTCGACCGCGCGAGGTGCGCGGTTTCGACGGCCGGTCGCAACCGCGTCCCGACGGCGCGACGGTGCAGCTCGACGGTGCGCCGACCTGGTTCGTCGGCGAGCCGGAGCCGCCGACCGGTCAGTCGTAGTCGAACGGGCTCGGCGGAGGACCGTCGTCGGGATCCTCGGCGGCGCGGCGGAGCGCCTCCTGGAACTTCTCCTCCAGCAGCCGGTCCTTGTCGCGATGAGCGGCGACCTCCCGCTCGAACACCTCTTCGGCCTCCGCGCGTTCGCGATCGAGATCTTCGAGCAGCTCGCCGAGCTCCTTGCCCGCCGCCGGCGGCTGCCGGGGAGCGCGGTGGAAGAGGACCTCTCCGGTCGCCGCGTCGATGACCAGACGGCTCGAGCAGTCGGGGCAGTGGATGGTGAGCTTGCCGGCGTCGTCCACGGGTCGAGGAGTCTACCAGCGGGGCCCCGTCGGCTTGACAGGGTGTGGACCGTGGGTTACAAACCTCGACAGCTCAGTTCGATACCAACGACGCTCCGGGAGGCGCTCGCCATGCGCAAAGCCGCGATCTTCATGCTGTTCCTGTCGCTCCTGGGGTGCGGCGGCGAGAAGGCGGTGCAGATCGGCGCCGTCCTGCCGCTGACCGGCGACTTCCAGCTCTACGGGCAATCGATCCAGAAGGGGGTCGAGCTGGCGTTCGAGAACCTGATCTCGAGCGGCACGGAGATCCAATACTCGCTGTCGGTGCTCGACTCGGAGAGCGACCCCGAGAAAGCGGGCGAGCTCGTCGAGCAGCTCTACCGTGACGGCGCCACCGCCGTGATCGGCGGGGTGACGACCTCCGAGGCGCTCAGCAGCGTGTCGATCGCCGACGAGTTCACCCGGGTGCTGATCTCGCCGTCCGCCTCCAGCCCCGAGCTCACCGGCATCTCCAAGTACTTCTACCGGGTGTTCGTCTCCGACTCGCGAGAGGGGACGACGATGGCGAACTTCGCCACCCAGAAGCTCAAGCTCGGCAGCGTCGTCATCCTCGCCAAGGAGGACGCCTACGCGCAGGGGAACCGCGAGGTGTTCGAGACCAACTTCGAGCGCCAGGGCGGCGAGGTGCTCGACAAGATCCTCTTCCCCGAGACCGGCGGTGACTTCAGCGGGCTGGTCGATCGGGTGCTCACGCTGTCGCCGGATGCCGTCTATCTCGCCGCCTACGCCGACGACATCGCGCAGATGATCATGGAGCTGCGCCGGCGCGACTACAAGGGCTACATCCTCTCCACCGCCGCCTTCGCGGCGCCGGAGATCATCGAGCAGGTCGGACAGCCGGCGGAAGGCGTCTTCCTCACCCAGGCGGGGTTCGACACCAAGAGCGAGGAGCCGCAGATCCAGCAGTTCGTCGACGCCTTCCGCGAGAAGTACGGCCTGACGCCCGATCTGTACGCCGCGCACGGCTACGACTCCGTGATGGTGCTGGCGGAGGCGATCAACGAGGCCGGCGCCGAGTTCCCGAGCGAGCTGTGGAGCGGACTGCGGGCTCTGCGCGACTTCCAGGGGGTCACCGGCACTCTCCAGTTCGACGAGCGCGGCGACGTTCAGAAGTTCCCCCGGGTCTTCGTGATCAACCAGGGGCGGTTGATCGACTACGAGAAGGAGATCCAGGAGAAGCGCGAGGAGATCATGCGCCGCCTTCGCGAGCTCGAGAACCGGCGCGGCAACTGAGCCCCGTGGCTCGGCCGTCCGCGGCCGTGCAGTAGCATCGATCGGGATTCGATCGAGGGGAGCGCCATGGCGGAACGAGACGACGGCATCAACATCAAGATCGGCGACGACGAGCTGAAGGGGCGGTACTCGAACCTGCTCCGCATCACGCACACGCGGGAGGAGTTCATCCTCGACTTCATCAACGTCGTCCCGCCGCAGGGGGTGGTGACCTCGCGCATCGTCACCAGTCCCGGCCACCTCAAGCGCATCCTGCACGCGCTCGGCGACAACCTGAAGCGCTACGAGGACCGGTTCGGCGAGATCGTCGCCGCCGCCGAACCGGAAGGGGGCACCCTCAACTGAGCCTCCCGATCGTCGCGGACCGGCGGTGGAGCGGCGTCGGCTGGCTCGTCTGCCTGATCGGCTGCTCGGGCCTGCTCGGCGCCGCGCCGCCGGAGGTCGCTTCGGAAGAGCTGCTCGAGTGGGCCCAGGGGCCGGTGCGCTGGTATCTGCTGCCGAGCGACTGGCGCGAGCTCAAGAAGATCGCCGACCCGGCGGAGGCGGTCAACTTCGTCGAACGCTTCTGGCGGCTGCGCGACCCCGACCCGGCGACCGACGACAACGAGCTGCGAGCGGAGTTCGCGCATCGCGTGGAGGCGGCGGACCTGCTCTATCCGGAAGGCGACGTGCGCGGCAGCCTCACTCCGCGCGGACGGGCTCTCATCCTCCTCGGACCGCCGCCTCACATGCGGATCACCACCGAGGACGCGCTCTCCTGGGAGCCGCGCCGGCGATCGCGGTCACGGTCATCGACCCGCGAGGTGCGGGTCGAGATCTGGCGCTACGAGGAGTCGGAGCTGCCGTCGAAGCTGGTGCGGGTGCTGCGCGCGGCCGAGCTCGACACCACCGTCGAGCTGAAGTTCCGCCTCGGGCGCCGGGGGGCACAGCTCGCCGAGGGCGAGAGCGCGCTGATCACCGCCGCTCGCCTGACGCTGGTTCAGGACTGATCGCGCTTCGCGAACACGAGGCGGCCGCTCTTCACCACCGCCGTCACCGGGTGGACGCCGTAGTGGTAGGCGAGGTCGTCGAGGCGTCGCCCTTCGAGGACCACCAGATCGGCGCGCTTGCCGCGCTCCAGGGTGCCGTGGCTGGTCCCCAGGCCGAGGCTGCAGGCGGCGTTGAGGGTGATCGCGGTCAGCGCCTCCTCGATCGTCATCCCCAGCTCGAGGACCGCGAGCCAGACGATCATCACCAGCGACTCGGTGTGCGACGAGCCGGGGTTGCAGTCGGTCGCCAACGACACCGGTACGCCGGCGTCGATCAACCGCCGGGCGGGAGCGTACTGCCGCTTCTGCAGGAAGAAGCTGGTGCCCGGCAGCAGACCGGCGATGACGTCGCTCGCGGCGAGCGCCTCGAGGCCGCGGTCGGAGATCGCCATCAGGTGGTCGGCAGAGGCCGCCCCCACCTCGGCGGCGAGCTCCGCCCCTCCCGAGTCCGCGAACTCGTCGGCGTGCAAGCGGGGGGCGAGGCCGTGCTCGATGCCGGCGCGCAGCACCCGACGCGACTGCTCGGCGGAGAAGACGCCGCGCTCGCAGAACACGTCGCAATAGCGAGCGAGGCCCGCCGCCGCCACCTGCGGGACGATCTCCTCGCACACCACCTGCACGTAGCGGTCGGTGTCGGGTCGCAGCTCGGGGGGCGTCTCGTGAGCGGCGAGCAGCGTCGGCACCACCTCGACCGGGTGCTCGGCGGCGGCGGCGGCGAGCGCGCGGAGCTGCTTGACCTCGTCGTCGAGGGTGAGCCCGTAACCGCTCTTGGCCTCGACGGTGGTGGTCCCCCAGGCGAGCATGCGATCGAGGCGGCGCGTCGTCAGCCGCGCGAGCTCGTCGACGGTCGCCTCGCGGGTGGCGCGGACGGTGGCGAGGATGCCGCCTCCGGCGGCGGCGATCTCCTGGTAGCTGCGGCCGGCGAGCCGCTGGGCGAACTCCTGCTCGCGGCTCCCCGCCCACGGCAGGTGGGTGTGCGGGTCGACGAAGCCCGGCACCACGGTTCCGCCGCCGGCGTCGAGCCGCTCGGTGCCGGGTGGCAGCTTCGGCTCGATCTCGGCTTCGAGAGCGACCTCGGAGATCCGCCCGCCGTCGCACCAGAGAGCGACTCCCGTGCGGCGATCGACGGCTCCCTGATCGCCGCCCGCGCGAGGCGTGGTCCCCAGCGGCGTGGCGAGCTCGCCGACGTTGTGAACGTAGAGCCCGCTCATCCGCTCGGCTCGGCGCC
>JBPEXA010000335.1:0-5869 GCA_052032135.1 Thermoanaerobaculia bacterium
CGGCCCCGCCGCCACGCCCACACCTGCGGGCTGACGTAGTAGACGATCGAGACCCCACGCTCGGCCAGTCGGCGGGCGAGCCGCAGGTTGAAGTCGGGAAAGTCGACCAGCAGCGCGACGCCGGCACGTCGCCCGTCGACCTCGTCGAGGAGCCGGCGGAAGATGCGGCGGGCCCGCCCGAGGATCCGGGCGACCTCGGTGATGCCGACCACCGAGATCTCGTCGCTCGAGGCGACCCGCTCGAGGCCGGCCTCCGCCAGCGCCGCCCCGCCGAGGCCGAACGCCCGCACTCCCGGTCGCCGACGGCGAAGCTCGACCAGCACCTCCGCCGCGTGATGATCTCCGGAGGTCTCGCCGGCGACGATCAGGATCGGCGAGTCTGCCGGATCGCTCACGGGATCGGCGCAGGGGGCGAGGCGGGGAACATGTACATCAGCCAGGCGAGGGCGAGCGCACCGGCCATCAGGCCGAGAAAGAGCTGCAGGAAGAGCTTCATCTGGTCCCGACGCTGCCGCTTCCACAGCACCGAGAAGAAGACCGACAGGACGAGGGCGTAGACCGTCATCAGCAGGAAGTGGCTCACCGCTTCCCCTTCATCCCTTCCGTCCGGCGCCGATGTCGAACGCGTCGAGCACCAGGAGGAGGTTGAGCACTCCGGCGGTGCGCAGGAAGGTGGTGCCGTACTCGTAGCCCGCCGCCACGATGTTCCCCTGGTACTCCACGACCAGGCGGAGGATCCAGTACACCGAGCCGCTCCCCATCGCCGCCAGGGTGGCGATGACGCTCAGCGGGTTGTTGTCCTCGAAGGTGTCGAGGCGACCGTCGAGCGAGCAGCCGATCAGGGCGCAGGCGACGATGATGCCGCCGAGGACCACCGCGCGCGGCGCCCGCTGCAGATAGAGGTGGCCTGCGCCGGGCATCGCCAGCGCCAGCAGCGCCGCGATCCACGCCCTCGGCGCGGCACCCGCCCCGACCTCTTCGTCCGGAGCACCCTCCTCCCGTGGCTCGGGACTGTCGGTTGGCTCGTTCACTCTGTACGTCCGCCCGCGAGCGCGAGGGCGGCGATCGATGGCGGCGCTGCGCCGCGCTCAGTCGTCGTTGAGAAGCTCCCGCAGGTCCTTGCCGGGCTTGAAGTACGGGATGCGCTTCGACGGCACGTCGACACGCGCGCCGGTCTTCGGATTGCGACCGATGCGGGGACCGCGATGGCGGATGCGGAAGCTGCCGAAGCCGCGGAGCTCGATCTTGTCGCCGCCGCGCAGCGACTCGACGATGCTGTCGAAGACCGTGTTGACGATGATCTCCGCGTGCTTCTTGGTCAGCAGCGTCTCGCGGGCCACCTGTTCGACGAGCTCGGCCTTCGTCATCCTGTCCTTGGTCGCCACCGATCCGCCCCCTCCTTCGAGTCTACTCCTCCTCGCCCGAATCGTCGTCGGCCTCGGCCGCCAGGGCGGCCGCCGCTGCCTCGAGATTCCTGCGAAGCTCCGCCAGCTCCTCGTCCGAGGGCTGTTCGACCCCGCGCATCGTGAGGCCGACCTTCTTGTCCTCCTCCTCGATCCGCAGCACGCGCGCGTTGACGAAGGTGCCGATCGGAAACGCCTCCTCGAGGGAGTCTTCGACATCGATCTCGCTGACGTGGGCGAGCCCTTCGAGGCCGTCGTGGATGTCGACGAAGATGCCGAAATCGGTGACGTTCACCACCGGGCCCGTCACCACGTCGCCGACGCTGTACTTCTCGGCGAACGTGCTCCACTCGTTGGGGAGGAACTCCTTGATCGACAGCGACACCCGCTGGTTGCCGACGTCGATGTTGGTGATCCTCGCCTTCACCTCGTCGCCCTTCGACAGCACCTCGCTCGGGTGCTTGACCCGCTTGGTCCAGCTCATGTCGGAGACGTGGATCAGGCCGTCGACCTCGTCGGTGATCTGCACGAAGGCGCCGAACTCGGTGAGGTTGCGGACCTTCCCCTCGACCACCGAGCCGACCGGGTGGCTGACCAGCAGCTCCTCCCACGGGTTGCGCTCCGCCTGCCGGAGCGACAGGCTGATCCGGCGGTTGTCGAGATCGAGCTCGGAGACGATCGCCTCGACCTCGTCGCCGGGGGTGAGGATCTTCGACGGGTTGACGACCTTCTTGGTCCACGACATCTCGCTGACGTGCACGAGGCCCTCGACCCCCTCCTCGAGCTCGACGAAGGCGCCGTACTCGACGAGGCTGACCACCTTGCCGCGGACGCGGGCGCCCAGCGGGTACCGCTTGTCGACCAGCACCCACGGGTCCTCGGTGCGCTGCTTGAAGCCGAGGGAGACCCGCTCGGTCTCGGGATCGAACTTGAGGATGACGACCTCGATCTCGTCTCCGACGGAGAAGTGCTCCGAGGGGTGGTTGACCCGACCCCAGGAGATGTCGGTGATGTGCAGCAGGCCGTCGATCCCCCCGAGGTCGACGAACACCCCGTAGTCGGTGATGTTCTTGACCACGCCGTCCATCCGGATGCCCTCGCGGAGCTTCTGCAGGGTCTCGGCCTTCTTGGCAGCGAACTCGCGCTCCAGGATCGCCTTGCGGGAGAGCACCACGTTGTTGCGGCGCTTGTCCATGCTGATGACCTTGAACTCGAGCTCCTCGCCGCGCAGCGACTCGAGGTTCTTGATCGGCCGGATGTCGACCAGCGATCCGGGGAGGAAGGCGCGGATGCCGATGTCGACGGTCAGGCCGCCCTTGATGCGATCGATGACGCGGCCCTTGATCGTCTCGCCGGCCTGGAAGCTCTGCTCGATCTCGTTCCAGGTCTGCATCCGCTCCGCCTTGCGCTTCGACAGCAGGACGTGGCCCTCCACGTCCTCCGCGCGCTCGAGCAGCACCTCGACTTCGTCACCGACGGCGACCTGCACGTCGCCGTCGTAGCTGGTGAACTCCTGGACGGGGATCAAGCCCTCGGACTTGTACCCGACGTCGACGACGACGTCGTTGGAGGTGATGTCGATGACCGTGCCGGTCACGATCTCCCCCTCCGAGAGATGGCGCATGCTCTCGTCGTACAGCGACACCATCTCGTCGTAGGTCAGCTCGCCGTTGTCCGGCGAGCCGCCGTCGCCAGCCGCCGCCGGTACTTCGAGCTGTTCTTCCGTGGACTCCATGAACCCCTTGCCTCCTGCCGTTGAAAGTTCGGGCTGCCGCCGTGCGGTCCCCTGCTGCATCGCCCGTGCCGAATGGAACGGGCTGCTGGACCCACGTCGAGAACCCGAAGGGTTCAGAGTATAGGGACGGCTCTGCCGGCCGTCAATGGCGTTCCCCGGCCTCCGGGGCGGCCGCCGAGCAGCGCTCGATCGCCCGCCGCAAGGCGTCGCGGACCGACGGCACGGCCTCGGTCTCGAGCGCCTCGCTCAGCGACGCCACGGCGTCGCCGGCGGCGAGCCGGCCGAGCGCCCAGGCGGCGTGCTCGCGGACGATCGCGTCGGCGGCGCTCAGCGCCCGCGACAGCGGCGGCACCCACCGCCGCCGGCCGCTGTTGCCCATCACCACGGCGGCGTTGCGCCGCAGCCCCTGGCGGCGGGCGCGCCGCATCGGAGAGCCCCGGAACCGCTCGTCGTAGGCCGTCTCGCTCATCTCGAGGATCTCGTCGAGGCCGAGATCGGCCCGCGAGGGGTCGAAGGCGAGCGCGGGATCCCCCCGCCCCTCGACGCCCTCGTTGTGGGGGCACGCCTCCTGGCAGAGATCGCAGCCGAAGAGCCACTCGCCGATCTGCGGCCTCATGTCGTCCGGGATCGCGCCGCGGTGCTCGATCGTCCAATAGCTGATGCAGCGCCGGCTGTCGAGCCGGTACGGCTGGGGCAGGGCGCCGGTCGGGCAGGCCTCGAGGCAGGCCGAGCACGAGCCGCAGAGGTCGGCGATCGCCGGCTCGCGGTCGATCTCGAGCTCGAGCGAGGTCAGCACCTCTCCCAGCAGGAAGTACGACCCCGCCTCCGGATGGAGCAGCAGGGTGTTCTTGCCGATCGCGCCGAGGCCGGCCGCCGACGCCAGATCGCGCTCCAGCAGCGGCCCGGTGTCGACGTGCGGTCGCGTCGCCGTGCCGGGAAACGTCTCCCGGATCCGCGCCGCCAGCTTGCGCAGCCGCTTCCCCATCACGTTGTGGTAGTCGCGGCCACGCGCGTACCGCGCCACCCCGCGCCAGAGGCCGTCCCCGTCCTCGGCGTCGTAGTCGACGGCGACGCAGACGGCGCTGCGGGCGCCGGGGAGCAGGCTCGCCGGATCGAGCCGCTCGGCTCGACGCTCGAGATAGCCCATCGACGCGTGGTCCCCGCGCTCCAGCCATCGCAGGTAGGCGGCGCCGGTCGCCGGCGGCCTCAGCGCGGCGAGCCCGACGCGATGGAAGCCGCCGTCGAGCGCCAGGCGCCGTAGTAGCTCTCGCTTGCGCGCCGCCCTCACCGGTGCTCCTCCCGGCGCCGCCGAGCGCCGTTCGGCGGTCGGCTCGGCAAGCCGCACGTTGGCGGTCGCCGCGGCAGCGTGCCCTTCGGCGATCGGCCCGCCGAGCCGCGCTTCGGCGGTCGGCGCGCCGAGCCGCTCTTTGGCTCTTCGCGGCTCGCTCGTCTACAATGCCGCGGGCTGGACGATCGTCGCATCCCCGCGCAGTCTCGCACGGCGACCGCCCCACAGCTGCAATCCCCATTCGAGCCGCTCGCCGAGCGGAGGTCGGGAAACCTCGCACGATGGACATGTTCGAACAGATCGCCGACATGGGACACGAGCGGGTGCTCATCTGCTCGAATCCGGACGTCGGCCTGCGCGCGATCATCGCCGTCCACTCGACGGTGCTCGGTCCCGGTCTCGGCGGCCTGCGGATGTGGCCGTTCGATTCGTTCGAGGAGGCGATGATCGACGTGCTGCGGCTGTCGCGGGGGATGACGTACAAGGCGGCGGCCGCCGGGCTCAACCTCGGCGGCGGCAAGGCGGTCATCCTCGGTGACCCCAAGACCGACAAGAGCGAGGCGCTCTTCCGCGCCTTCGGCCGCTACGTCGAATCGCTCGACGGTCTCTACATCACCGCCGAGGACGTCGGGACCGACATGGAGGACATGGAGGTCATCCTCACCGAGACCCAGTGGGTGACCGGCAAGTCGACCGCCCGCGGGGGCTCGGGGGACCCCTCGCCGGTCGCACGGTCGCCGTGCAGGGACTCGGCAGCGTCGGCTACTACCTTGCCGAGTACCTCGCCGCCGAGGGCGCCAAGCTGTTCGGCTGCGACATCGACCCGGAGCGGGTGGAGCGGGCGCGCGACGAGCTCGGCCTCGAGCCGGTTCCGATCGGCGAGCTGATCACCGTCGACTGCGACGTGCTCGCGCCGTGCGCCCTCGGCGCCGTGCTGAACGCTTCGACGATCCCCGAGCTGCGCTGCCGCATCGTCGCCGGAGCCGCCAACAACCAGCTCGCCGACGAAGACCGTGACGGCCGCGAGCTGTTCGAGCGCGGCATCCTCTACGCCCCCGACTTCATGATCAACGCGGGCGGCCTGATCAACGTCTACAACGAGCTCGGCGGTCGCTACAACCGGGAGCGCGCGGTGCGGATGACGCGGACGATCTACCTCAACCTGATGCGGGCCTTCGAGGTGTCGAAGGCGGAGTCGATCCCCACCAACGAGGCGGCGGACCGCGTCGCCGAGGAGCGGATCGCCACCATCGAGCGACTCGGCTCCCGCCACTGGGGGCGCTTCATCAGCCCGGTCGCCCCCGACGCAGCTCGCTGATCATCGTCAGCATCCGTTCGACCACCTCTTCGGGGCCGGCGACGCCGGTGTCGATGACCACGTAGCTGTCGTCGACCTGCAGCGGCGACTCGGCCCGGCTCGAGTCGCGCCGGTCGCGCTCCTCG
>JBPEXA010000336.1:0-1806 GCA_052032135.1 Thermoanaerobaculia bacterium
CCGACGGCAGCTACGGCATCGAGGAAGGGGTCGTCTACTCCTATCCGTGCACCTGTGTCGACGGCGACTGGCGCATCGTCCAGGGGCTCGACATCGACCCCTTCAGCCGCGAGCGGATGGACGCCTCCGACGCCGAGCTGCGCGAGGAGCGGGCGGCGGTCGAAGAGCTCCTCTAGCCCTCCCGCTCGCGAGGCTCGTTCCTCGGGCCCGCTGCTCGGGCCCCTCTGCTCGGGTCCTCTGCTGGGGCCCCTCTCCCGGGCCGGGGAGCCGACCACGGCGCTGACATGAATCCCTGGCGCGAAGAGGTCCGCCGCACGCTGCGGCTCGCCGCGCCGCTGGTGCTCGGCCAGCTCACCAGCGTGCTGATGACGTTCGTCGACACCGTCATGTCGGGGCGGCTGTCGGCCGAGGCGCTCGCCTCGGTGGCCGCCGGGGCCGCGGTGTGGCACACGGTGATGCTCTTCGGCCTCGGCGTGCTGCTGGCGGTGCCGCCGTCGGTGGCGGCGCTCGACGGCGCCGGGCGCCGCAGCGAGATCGGTCCGGTGGTGCGCCAGGCGCTGTGGATCGCCGCCGGCCTCACTCTGCTGACGGTGGCGGTCGTCGCCCTCGCCCGGCCGCTGCTCGACGTGATGGAGATCGAGACCGCCCTCCACGACACCATCCTCGGCTACCTGCGGGCGCTGCTGTGGGGGGCGCCGGCGATGTACGCCTTCCTGGCGCTGCGCTTCCTCGCCGAGGGGATGGGGATCAGCCGCCCGGTCATGTACTTCGGCTTCCTCGGCCTCGGCGTCAACGTGGTCGCCAACTGGAGCCTGATCTACGGCAAGCTCGGCATGCCGGCGCTCGGCGCCGTCGGCTGCGGCTACGCGACATCGATCGTCTGGTGGGTGATCCTGGTCGGCATCATCGTCTACCTGCGGCGACATCCGCTGCTGTCGACGCTCGACCTCTTCGCCGCCTTCGAGCGCCCCAACCGGCAGGCGCTCTCCGAGCTGCTGGCGCTCGGGCTGCCGATCGGCTTCACGCTCTTCGTCGAGGTCAGCATGTTCGCCGGGGTGGCGCTGCTGATGGGATCGATCTCGACCGTCGCGGTCGCCGGCCACCAGGTGGCGATCAACGTCGCCTCGCTCACCTTCATGCTGCCGCTCGGCATCTCGCTGGCGACCACCGTGCGGGTCGGCAACGCCCTCGGCCGCCGCGACGCCGAGGGGGTCGCCCGCGCCGGCTGGGTCGGCATGCAGCTCGCGGTCGGCGTGCAGGTGATCTCCGCCATCGTGCTGTTCACCATGCCGGGACTGATCGCCCGCGTCTACACGCGGGACGCCGACGTGCTGGCGATGGCCGCCCAGCTGCTGCTGCTGGCGGCGATCTTCCAGCTCCCCGACGGCCTCCAGGCGGCCGGCCACGGGGCGCTGCGCGGCCTTCAGGACACCCGCGGCCCGCTCGCCATCACGCTGGTCGCCTACTGGCTGGTCGGCATGCCGGTCGGCGCCTGGCTGGCCTTCGGCCGCGATCTCGGCCCGCCCGGGCTGTGGTACGGCATCATCGGCGGCCTCGCCATCGCCGGCGCGCTGCTGGTGTGGCGGTTCCGGATCCAGATCCGGCGGTCGAGGACCGCCGCCGGCGGCGTCAGTTCCGCGCCCGCGGCGTGACCGTCATCGTCAGCCGCTCACCGTCGCGCAGCACGACGACCTCGATCGGCTCGCCGATCTTCACCGCGTCGAGGGCGTAGGTGTAGTCGTAGATGTTGGCGATCGTCTGGCCGCCGAACTCGACGATCACGTCGCCCCCCTCGATCCCCGCCTC
>JBPEXA010000337.1:0-2510 GCA_052032135.1 Thermoanaerobaculia bacterium
CACGACTTCATGATCGACACCTACACCCCGGCGGCGCGGGAGACGCTGGGGGCGATCGAACTGCCCGACGGCGACGCGTACTACCGGCAGCGGATCCGCTACTTCACCACCCTCGACCTCACCGCCGAAGAGGTTCACCGCATCGGTCTCGCCGAGGTGGCGCGGATCCGCGCCGAGATGGAGGCGGTGATCGAGGAGGTCGGCTTCGAGGGCAGCTTCGACGAGTTCCTCGACTTCCTGCGCACCGACGAGCGCTTCTATCCAAAGAGCGCCGAGGAGCTGCTGATGAAGGCGGCGTACATCTCGAAGACGATGGACGGCAAGCTGCCGGCGCTCTTCAAGACCATGCCGCGCCTCCCCTACACCGTCGAGCCGGTACCCGACGACATCGCCCCCAAGTACACCGCCGGCCGCTACGTCGGCCCCCCGGAGGGGTCGACCCAGCCGGGCCGCTACTGGGTCAACACCTACGCCCTCGACACCCGCCCGCTCTACAACCTCGAGGCGCTGTCGCTCCACGAGGCGGTCCCCGGCCACCACTTCCAGATCGCCCTCAACGCCGAGCTCGAGGACCTGCCGAACTTCCGCCGCTACTCGTATCTGTCGGCCTTCGGCGAGGGGTGGGGGCTCTACTCCGAGTGGCTCGGCCTCGAGGCGGGCTTCTACACCGATCCCTACTCGAACTTCGGCCGCCTCACCTACGAGATGTGGCGCGCCTGCCGGCTGGTCGTCGACACCGGCGTCCACGCGATGGGGTGGACGCGCGATCAGGTGCGCGACTATCTCGCCGGCAACACCGCGCTGTCGCTCCACGAGATCCGCACCGAGACCGATCGCTACATCTCCTGGCCCGCCCAGGCGCTCGCCTACAAAATCGGCGAGCTCAAGATCAAGGAGCTGCGGCGGCGGGCGGAGGAGGCGCTCGGCGCCGCCTTCGACGTGCGGCTGTTCCACGACGCCGTGCTGCTGAACGGGTCGATCCCGCTGTCGGTCCTCGAGGAACAGATCGATCGCTTCATCGAGGCGCAGCGCGCCGCCGGCTGAGCGCCGGCCCGGCGGCTATTTCACCCGCCGGCCGTGCTTGAGGACCAGGTCGACCCGCTGCAGCAGGTTGACGTAGCGCAGCACGTCGCCCTTGACGGCGATGATGTCGGCGTACTTGCCCTCGCTCACCGTGCCGTAGTCGTCGTCGACCCCCATGTGGACCGCCGGCCAGTAGGTCGCCGCCTGGATCGCCTCCATCACCGGGATCCCCATCACCCGCACCCAGATGTCGAGCTCGTTCCACGTCGACTGGATATGGAACTTCATCGGGATGCCGCTGTCGGTGCCGACCAGCAGCTTGACGCCCGCCCGGCGCAGCTGGTCGATCTTGGTCTTGAGCGTCGGCCGCCGCAGCGGGGTGATCTGGAAGTAGCCGAGCCGCTCGGGGTAGCGGAACGACTGCCGGATGTCGGCGATCACGTGGTCGGGGAGCCCGAGGTGCCAATCGGTGGTGTCGAGCTTCTCCGGATGGTCGCGGACGTACTCGTAGTTGTAGAGCCCTTCGACGGTCGGCGTCCAGTAGAGCGGGCCGAGGTTCATCTGCGCCGTCCGCTCGGCGATCAGCGCCAGGACGTCGTCGGGATAGCCGGGGGCGGTCGCCAGGCCGGTGTGCTCGAAGCAGTCGACGCCGGCGGCCAGCCCTCGGCGGATCTCCTCCGGCCGGTGGCTGTGAGCGGCGACCGGCAACCCGTGGCGGTGCGCCTCGTCGACCACCGCGTGCACCTCGTCCATCGTCATCTGGTCCTGATCGATCAGCTTGATGACGTCGACCCCCGCCTCCGCCAGCCGCCGCACCTTGTCGCGAGCGTCGGCGACCCCCTCCACCCCCCACCGGAACTGCTCGGTGCCCGGGTAGGGTCGATGCTGGATGAAGGGGCCCGACATGTACATCGTCGGCCCGGGGATCTCACCGGCCTGGATGCGGTCGCGCACGGAGATCGACTCGGCGAGCGGCGCCCCGAGGTCGCGGGCGGAGGTGACACCCGCCATCAGCAGCTGGTGGGCCGACGACGGCATGATCACGTCCTCGAACAGCGGCGGGTAGGTGCGGTCCCAATGACCGTAGTCGGCGTGACCGTTGATCATCAGGTGGACGTGCATGTCCCACAGGCCGGGCAGGACGGTCATCCCCTCGGTCGAGATCACCTCGGCGCCGGCGGGGACCTCGAGGGTGTCGACCGTCCCGACCGCGCGGATGCGCTCGCCGTCCACGATCACCACGCTGTTGCGGATCGGCGTCGACCCGAACCCGTCGACCAGGGTGCCACCGACCAGCGCCTTGACCTGCGCCCCGGACGTGCCGGGAGTCCAGCAGAGGGCGATAACCCAGACCGCGGTCCGGACGTACCTTGGCATCATGACGACCTCCTCGCTCCTGATGATCGATCGGGGCGACTCTAGCAACCCGCCCCGCGGCGCCCGGCGACGCGCTACGCTCGACGCGCGATGAGCGATCCCCGACCACG
>JBPEXA010000338.1:0-2229 GCA_052032135.1 Thermoanaerobaculia bacterium
ACTGAGTACGGGCGGCCGAAGGCCGCCCCTAGCTCGCTCGCTTGGCTCGCATGGCCACCGCGATGCCGAGGGCGGCGAGGGAGGCGGCGCCGGCGAGGGCGGTGCGGGCGGTCCTCGGGGCGCGGGCGGTCCCGGAACGCTCGACGGCGGTGGCGTCGTCCGGGACGAGTGCGCCGGAGAGATCGCGGGGAGCCTGCTCGAGCTCGTGTTCGAGATCGGCGAGCGCCCGAACGATGCGACGCTGACGGACCGCCTCGGCTTGGCAGGCGAGGCACTCCTGTCGGTGGCGCTCCAACCGAACCGGCATCGCCATGGTCCCGGTCTCAGCGGCGTAGAGCAGCTGTCGAACAGCGGTGCAGGCCACCCTGCGAGCCGGGCTCCCGATCATGACGCCTCCTTGAGCATGTCGCGCAGCCGAAGGTGCGCGCGGTGCAGTCGCACCTTGGCCGCCGTCACCGAGATCGACAGCGCTTCAGCGATCTCCCGATGCGACCAACCGTGGATGTCTTTCAGCACGACGACGGCCCGCTGGTGGGTCGGGAGCCGTCGGAGGGCCTGTTGGAGCGCCATTCGCAGCTCGGCCCGCTCGCCGGCCAGCTCGGGGTTGGTGCGGAGGTCGGTCTCGGCGACCTCGGTCACGGCGTCGAGATCCTGGGACTGGTGGCGGCGGGCGCGGGACTTCTGCGTCCAGGCGGCGTTCACGGTGATGCGATGGAGCCAGGTCGAGAACGCCGCATCTCCTCGGAACCGACCGATCGCCCTCCAGGCGCGCACCATCGCCTCTTGCGCGACGTCTGCAGCCAGGGTGCGATCTCCAACGAGTCGAACAGCCAACGTGAACACCTCGTGCTGGTAGGTGCGGACCAGTTCGCCGAAGGCGGTCTCGTCGCCGGCGCGGGCGCGGTCGACCAGGTCCTCGACGTCCCGTTCGACTCGCCGTTCGGTCATGCGGTTACCCCGCCCTGAGCTCGAGATCGGCGACGACGTGGTCTCCCGCCGCAGACGCCACCGTCGCCTTGAGCGATGCTAGGTCGTCGTTCCGTTCGTTGACCGTCGTCTTCACCACCGCCGCTTCCGCCGGAGCGAGCGGCGCCCGGAATCTGAAGCGCGCCGACCCGAGCGGATCCGGTCGGGTGCTCGCTGCCACCGCCGGCTGGGTGGCCCACGCCGCCATCAGCAGCCCGTGGCAGATCACACCGCCCACACCGGCCTCGTGGGCGCGGGCATGATCCCAGTGCATCGGGTTGAAGTCCTCGCTGGCGGCCGCGTAGCGCACCAGGTCGGCGCGGCTGGCCGACTTGCGCAGGTCCGCAAGGGACCCTGCCTCGGGCAGCCGCTCGACCCCCGAAGGAACCTCGTTGGGCCCGCGGGCTTCGGCGGACGGTTCCGATCGCTCTCCCTCGCCGCCGCCCGGCGGGGTGTCGGCGGACATCAGGAACAGCGACCGCGCCTCGAGCACTCTCCGGCCCTCGTCGTCGTCGACGTCCATCAGGAAGGTGGCGAAGGCCACCCCGGAACGCTCGCGCACGCGGTCCACGACGCCCGTTGCGGTGAGCCGACTCCCGACCCGCCATGGCGCGGGCCACGCGAAGGACTGCTCACCGTGGATGAGCAGCTTGGCGTGCGGTCCCACGTCGGGATCGAACAGAAAGGCGGGCGCCGCCTTGAAGAGCACGGCCCCGGCATACGAGGGAGGCGCGTGGTCGACCCAGCGGTCCGGCTGATCGCCGGTGGCGGCGACGTACTCGGCGACCTTGGCGGCCGACAACTCGAAGGAGAAGGGTCCGTAGGTGCGCCCGGTGAGGCTCTCGAGGGCGGCAGTCATGGGCGAGTACCGAGTACTGAGTACTGAGTACTGAGTACTCCCAGTGGCCCCTCTACCTCGTCTCTCGGTGCAGGGTGTGCCGCCGCAGGAACGGGTTGTACTTCTTCAACTCCAGGCGACCCTGGGTGTTGTTGCGGTTCTTGGTCGTGATGTACCGCGACGGAGGCTTGCCCTCAGCCCGCGCCTCGGTGCACTCCAACGTGATCTTGATCCGATTGCCCTTTTTCGCCATGACTCGCTCGCTTCCAGTACTCAGTACTCAGTACTCGGTACTGAGTACTGGCGGGTGACTCGTCCTCGAGTCACCCGCCTATACGTTGATCTTGGTGACGGTGCCGGCGCCGACGGTGCGGCCACCCTCGCGGATGGCAAACCGCAGGCCCTCGTCCATGGCGATCGGCGAC
>JBPEXA010000339.1:0-1835 GCA_052032135.1 Thermoanaerobaculia bacterium
GGTCGCCGGCGGCGGGCGCCGCGGCGGCGGTCGTCGGCTCGACCACCCCCTCCCCGGCGGCCGAGGGTGCCGGTGGGGCTGTGCCGGAAGTGGCGGGCGCCACCGTGGTCGGGTCCGCCGCCTCGCGCCGCCGCTCGGCGACCTCGGGCGCGATCGGCTCGAAGACGGTGCGGTCGAGCGACCTGGCCCCCTCGGCGGCGGCCGCGTCGAGGGCGGCGACGAACGCGGTGGCATCCTGGAACCGCTCGTCCGGCGATTTCGCGATGGCGCGCGTCAACACCTCCCGCAGCGGCGGAGAGACCCGCCCCTGGGGGTCGGTCTCGTCGAAGCTGCGAGGGGGGTGGAACAGGTGGCCGGCGATCAGCGAGCTCTGGTCGGTGCCGGTGATCGGCAGCACGCCGGTCAGCGCCTCGCAGATCACCACCCCGAGCGAGTAGAGGTCGCTGCGGCCGTCGATCTCGCGGTCGCCGCTCGCCCCGAGCTGCTCGGGGGACGAGTAGCGGACCTTGCCGATGAACATCTCGGCCCGGGTCTGCCACTGCGAGCCGTCGAGCGGCTTGGCGATGCCCATGTCGATCAGCTTGACGAGCAGGTCGCCGGCCAGCGACTCGGTCAGCATGATGTTGTCGGGCGAGATGTCGCGATGGACGATCTGGCGGCGGTGCAGATAGTCGAGGGCGTCGAGCGTCTGGCGCGCCACCTCCAGGATCCCGTCACGGTCGAGCGGCTCCGCCGAGCGCATGCGGTGGGCGAGGTCCGAACCGTCGATGAACTCCATGACGATGCAGGCGGTGCCGTCGTCCTCGACGACGAAGTCGTGGATGGCGGCGATGTTGCGGTGGCGGAGCCGGGTCGCCAGCCGCGCCTCGCGCAGGAACCGCGCCTGGAGCTCCTGGTTGTCGCGCAGCTGCGGGCGGATCGTCTTGAGGACCCTCACCTCGTCGAGGTGGAGGTGGCGAGCCTTGTAGATCTCGCCCATCCCCCCCTCGCCGAGCTGGGAGAGGACCTCGTACTTGCGGTCGATCTCCGCGATGCCGATGTGGGGAGGGGTGGACGAGCTCATCGTCGGTCGAGGCGGCGGGGCGACGCGCCCGGCCGTGAGCTCAGGCGCGCGCCATCAGCAGGGTATGCAGTAGCTTACGCTGACTGGCCAGGTACTCGATGTCGCCGCTCGGATCGCCGCCGAACGTCTGCTCGAGCGCCTCGCCGGTGTTGGCGTCGCTGGCGGTGACCGCGATGCGGCCGTCCTCCTTGTACTCCACGAAGACGCCGATCGGGTAGTTCACCCGCGGGTGCTCGAGCGGGCCGACGTTGAGCAGCCCGAGCGAGACCGCCTGCTTCGGATCGTCTCCGAACTGCACGAAGTCGAGCGCCATGTTCCGCTGGTCGGCGCGGGTGGTGTAGTACGTCTTGTTGATGCGCGTCGGCAACGGCATGTTCTTCTTGATCAGGGTGCTGACGGCGATCTGCCCGGTCGCCGCATCGACCGTGCGCACGCCGACGTTGTAGCCGGTCACCCCCTTGAGCTCCGGCGGCAGCCGGTACTGCACCTGCTCGCCCGAGACCTGGGCGGCGCGCAGGGAGGCGCCGTAGGCGACCGCCATGCTCGGCTCGTGGTAGAGCACCTGCTGTCCCTCGAAATCGAACTCCTTGCGCATCCGCTCGACGACCGCCGGGATCAGCGACGAGCCGCCGACCAGCAGCGCGGTGTGGACGTCCTTCTTGGCGAGTCCGGCCTCCTTGAGGCATTTCAAGGTCACCTCGACGGTCTTGTCGAGATCGGCCCGGATCGCCCGCTCGAACCACTCGCGGGCGATGTCGACCTCGACGGCGTC
>JBPEXA010000034.1:0-1941 GCA_052032135.1 Thermoanaerobaculia bacterium
TCTCGCCGACAGCGATCCGTGGCTGCGCGACGTCGTCGGGCAGCTCTCCGAGCACCCATGGCTGGCGCGATGGCTGGTCAACGACGATCTCGCTCGGCGGCTGGTGGCGGCGGTGGTCAACGTCGCCGAGGGGGAGAGCCCGACGACCCACCTGCCGTTCCTGATGCCGAGCAGCGACTTCGAGGTCGAGACCGACGGCGAGAGCCTCTACGCCTCGCCGCGCAACGCGGCGCGCTACGACACGCTGGCGGCGGTGATCGGCTCGCTCCATGTCGACGGTACGGCTCGGACCTACCGCAACATCCGGCCGCTGCTCGCCGAGGCCTACCGTGATCTCGGGTATCCCGACGGCGACTTCGACGCGGTGGCGGCGCGGGCGATCGAACGGCTGCTGGCGACGCCGCTGGTCGAGCGGCCGGAGCTGCTGGAGTACGCCTCCAGCTACAAGTTCGCCGATCCCCGCCTCGAGGGGCTCAGCGAGGCGGAGAAGCACTTCCTCCGCTTCGGACCGACGAACCTCCGCACGATCCAGGGGAGGGTCCGGCAGATCGCCGTCCGGGCCGGCCTCGACGTCCGCTAGTCGGCGACCGCGGATCTCGGCGGCATCCACCGCGCGAGCACGAGGTGGGTCGGCCAGAAGAGCAGCAGCGGGTAGAGCACGAGGGTGCTCAGCATGTAGACGGCGGGCGGTAGCCACGTCTGCTCGATGCCGAACGGCCGCCACATCCAGTTGATGTTGAGCGTCGGATCGGTCAGCAGGCTGGGAGGGAGGACCATCCAGGCGAAGAGCGTCTGCAGCTTCCAGCCGCGGCGGTCGTAGCCGAGGCGCCACAGCGCCCACAGGATGAGGATCGGCACCCAGAGGTGGAAGAGCGACAGCGCGCGCACCCCGATCGGCTCGGCCGGGTCGAACATGTACTCGGTGCCGCCGATCGGATGGAAGCCGAGCGCCAGGCGGGCGGCGACGTCGACGATCCACACCCCCTGGATCACCAGCACGCCGGTCGCCTGGGACGAGAAGAGGAGCGGCGATTCGGTCCACAGGGCGACGAGGAGGACGAAGAGAGCGACGTCGCACAGCCAGAGAAAGTTGACGGCGCCGACCAGACGCCAGTAGGTGACCACCCAGACCGCGAACCAGGCGGTGTAGGCGAGCTTGAGCCACAGCGGGACCCTCACTCGTGCCGTGACTCCAACTCCGTCAGCATCGCCTCCACCGCCGAGAGCTTCTCGAGCTGGCCGAGCCGGAAACCGGAATGGACGGCGACGGCGAGGATGCCGAGGGTGAAGACGGTCTGCGGCGTGCCGCCGAGCGTGAGCTGGGGGATCGACCGATCGTGCAGGAGGACGAGCAGCAGGATCGCCGCCCAGTCGAGGGCGATCACCCAGCGGCAGCGGCGTCGCGCCGCCGCCAGCGCCGAGCTCTCGTCCGGCGACACGCGGGCGACGTCGTTGAGCACCATCTCCCGGATCGCGGGTGTCCGCCACATGGGGCGAGCCTACTCGATGCGCACGGCGCCGTCTTCGAGGACCGCCCGGATCTCCCCCGGCGGCGGCGCCGGTGCGCGGCGAACGGTCCGCGCCCCGGTGAGCGGGATCTCGATCCGCTCGGCGGGGTCGAGGAACTCCGGTCCGACCGTGAGCCAGAGCGCGGTCTCCGGTGCCCACAGCTCCGCCGGCTCGCCGAGGGCCTCCTCGACCCCGTGTCGGAAGGTCCGCTCGTCGAAGCGCTGGCGGGCGACCGCGGCCGCGATGCCGCGGAGGTCGCGGAGGTCGATGCCCGCCTCGGAGAGCTGGTCTTCGCTGACACAGCGGGCGGCGTCCTGGTCGATGGCGTAGACCACGTGAGCGGCGAGGCCTTCGAACGGCTGTCGAGCCGGGCGGGCGGCGGGCGGCAGCAGATCGAAGGTGGCGGCGTCGCGGAGCAGCGGGAGCAGGCGA
>JBPEXA010000340.1:0-3689 GCA_052032135.1 Thermoanaerobaculia bacterium
TTCCTCGGCGACGAGCCGGTCGCCCGCCTGATGGCCGACGCGTCGCGCCCCGGGCACCTGGTGCTCGGCGCCAGCCGGCTCGGTCGACGTCCCGGCGTCAGCGGGCGCGGCGAGGTCGCCCACATCCGCTTCCGGGCGCTCTCCGAGGGGGTGACGAGGCTGCGGCTGGAGAGCGTCGAGCCGCTCGGGCCGGCGCTCGGCGCCGTCGGGCCGCTCACGGTGGCCGGTCTCGACGTCGAGGTGGTCGCCGCCGGCACGTTGCCGGTCGTCCCCGAGGGGGACGAGCGGCCGGTCGAGCGGCCGGTCGAGCGGCTGCGGCCGCCGGCCGGAGCCCGGCGGTGAGGCGCGCCCGCGCTCGCGCGGCGGCGGGCTACACCCTCGCCGAGCTGGTGCTCGTCGGCACCCTGCTGGTGACCCTCGCGGGGGTCGCGCTGCCGATCGGCAAGCTGTCGGTCAAGCGGGCGAAGGAGGCGGAGCTGCGACTGGCGTTGCGCACCCTGCGCAACGCCATCGACGAGTACAAGCGGTTCAGCGACAACGGGCTGATCCCCATCGATCTCGGCACCGACGGCTACCCTCCCGATCTCGAGGTGCTGGTCGACGGGGTCGAGCTGGTGGGGCAGGTCGACGGCCGCTACCGGTTCCTCCGCCGCATCCCGCGCGACCCGATGACCGGCACGTTCGAGTGGGGGCTGCGCAGCTACCAGGACGAATGGGATTCCGATTCGTGGGACGGGTCGAACGTCTACGACGTCTACTCGGAGAGCGAGGGGGTCGGGCTCAACGAGGTGGAGTACCGGCTGTGGTGACGCGAGCGCTCTCCCGCCGCCTCCGCCGCCGGCGCGCCGGCTTCACCCTCCTCGAGCTGATCATCGTCGTCGCGATGCTCGGCATCCTGGCGACCATCGCCCTCCCGGCACTCAAGAACTGGCCGCGGCGCACCGCCGAGGCGGTGCTGAAGACCGACCTGCGGACGATGCGCGACGTCATCGATCAGTACCACAGCGACAAGGGTTTCTATCCGCCGAGCCTCGAAGAGCTGGTCGACGCCGGGTACCTGCGGGGGATCCCGGTCGATCCGATCACCAAGAGCGACAAGACGTGGGTGGCGGTCTACCAGGAGATCGACCCCGAGAACCGGCCGGCGGAGACCGAGCTGCCGGAAGGGGGGCAGCCGGGGGTGATCGACGTCCACTCCGGGTCGCCGCTCACCTCGCTCGACGGCACCCCCTACAGCACATGGTGACCCGCTCGGTCGCCACCCTGCGCGAAGCGGGCTACAACCTCGTCTTCCTGATCTGTTTCGTCACCTTCCTCACCGTCGCCCTCACCGCCGCGCTGCCGGTCTTCGAGCAGCAGGTGAAGCGGCAGAAGGAGGCGGAGCTCATCTTCCGCGGCCTGCAGATCGCCGAGGGGATCCGGGTCTTCCAGCAGCGGTTCGGCCGCTACCCGACCAGTCTCGAGGAGATGCTGCAGACCGAGCCGCGGACGCTGCGGCAGCTGTGGGCCGACCCGATGACCGACGACGGCCGCTGGGCGTTCATCCTCGCCTCGCCGCAGGCGGCGGGCGGGCAGCAGGACGGCGAGGGCGGCGGCGAGGAGGGCGACGGGGTGGAGGTCGATCCGGACGCCGGCGTGGACGTCGCCGGCGGCAGCGCGCCGCAGCCGTCGTTCCAGCTGCCGGAGAGCAGCTTCGGCGGCCAGGTGCGGGGGCCGATCATCGGCGTCGTCAGCCGCTCGAAGGAGAGCTCGGTCCGCGCCTTCATGGGCAAGGAGCGCTACTCGGAGTGGAGGTTCACCGCGCAGATGCTGCCGCAGCCGGCGATCGTGCCCGGCACCGGGCTGGTGGCGAGCGCCAGCGTCGAGCGTCTCGGCCGCCCCTTCCCGCCGGGGATCCAGCCGCAGCCGGGGGCGGCACCGGGCACCGAGCCGGCCGATCTCGACAGCGGCTCGGCGCCGAGTGATCTCTTCGACGCCGAGCGCGACGACGGGTGATGAGCGCTCGCGGAGCCGTGACGGTGCGCGTGCGCCGCCTGCCCGGGAGCGACGATCTGGAGCTGCCGACCCGCGCCACCGAGGGGGCGGCGGGGTTCGATCTCCCGGCCGCCGTCGACGGACCGATCACCCTCGCCACCGGCGAGCACCGGCGGGTGGCGTGCGGGCTGGCGATCGAGATCCCCGACGGGTACGAGGGGCAGGTGCGGCCGCGCTCCGGTCTCGCCGCCCGCCACGGAGTGACGGTGCTCAACGCGCCCGGGACGATCGACGCCGACTATCGCGGCGAGGTGGCGGTGGTGCTGATCAACCACGGCGCCGAGCCGTTCGTCGTCGAGCGCGGCGACCGCGTCGCGCAGCTGGTCGTCTGTCCGGTCGCCACCGTCCGGCTCGAGGAGGCCGAACGGTTGCCGGCGACCGCGCGCGGCTCGGGCGGCTTCGGGTCGACCGGCCGCTAGCCTTCGTCGCCGCCGCCGGGCTTGGCGGCGATCGCCTCCATCATCTCCTCGACGATCTCGCGCAGCGCGATCGTGTACTCCGCGAGATCGCGGTAGCGATTCTCGAGCTCCTCCTGGGTCGCCCGGTGCAGGCTCTGCCGCTTGGGCCGGATCTTGTACGTCGACACCTCGTCGAGCTGCTGCAGTCGCTGGTAGACGGCGCGGAAGCGTCCGGGATCCATCGCGGCTTACCTCTCGGGCTCGGCGGTCGAGTCGCGGAACAGGCGGACCACCAGGTTGAAGGCCGCCAGCACCAGGCCGCCGAGGACCGCCGGCAGGCAGCCGTCGACCTCCAGCCCGGAGAGCAGGGCGGCGGCGAGCAGGAAGAGGGCTCCGTTGACCACCAGGTAGAAGAGCCCGAGGGTGAGCACGATCGCCGGCAGCGACAGCAGCACGACGAGCGGGCGGATCAGCAGGTTGATCAGGCCGACGACGACACCGGCCACCACCAGGTAGAGGAGCGAGCCGTCGAACGAGATGCCGGGCACCAGGCGGGCGGCGATCACCACCCCCAGCCCGTTGAGCACGATCTGTGCGAGCACCCTCATGTCAGTTGACCGAGGAGCCCGCCTCGTCCCACACCGCGAGCGCGTCGGGCTCGATCCCCATGCCGATCAGCGCCCGCTCCCAGACCGCGTCCGGGGGCGTCTCGTAGAGCAGCTCGCTGCTCGGCTCGGTGACCAGCCAGTCGTTGCGCGCGATCTCCTCCATCAGCTGCCCCTCACCCCAGCCGGCGTAGCCGAGCACCAGGCGGAAGAAGCCGGGCGGCTTGGCGGCGAGCAGGGCGAGGCTGCCGACGTGCTGCGTCATCAGCAGCCCGGGGACGAGCTCGACGGCGGTGTCGCGCTCGAGGTCGCCGCCCTCGTCCTCGGCGGGATGGAAGAGGACGGTGCCGAGCTGGGGCTGGACCGGGCCGCCGAAAAAGGCGGCGGCGTCGACGTCGCCGTGCCACGGGATCTCGAGGCCGTCGAGCACCTCCTCGACCCGGATGCCGGTGGTCCGGTTGATGATGAAGCCGAGGCTCCCCTCGTCGCCGTGCTGGAGCAGCAGGACGACGCTACGGTGGAAGAAGGGATCGAGCACCCGCGGCGTCGCCAGCAGCAGCACCGGTGGCTCGAGCGAGGGCGTCATCGGGACGATCTTATCGGCTGCCCTGGTCGGCTGCCCCTATCGGCGGCCCGCGCCGCGGTCGCGCCG
>JBPEXA010000341.1:0-1846 GCA_052032135.1 Thermoanaerobaculia bacterium
CCCGACATCATCGGGCTGCAGTGCAACTTCACCACCGAGCGCTACCGCATGCTGAACCTCGCCCGGTTGATCCGGCGCGAGTTCCCGCACGCGAAGATCGTCCTCGGTGGGCACGACTGCTCGCGCGACCCGGAATGGTTCCACCACGAGTGGATCGACGTCGTCGTCGTCGGCGACGGCGAGGACGTGATGCCGCCGCTGGTCGACGCGATGCAGAAGGGTGACGATCTGCGCCAGGTGCCCGGTCTGATGATCAACGGCGGTGCCGAACCGATCCACACCGGCCACGCCCCGGCGCGACGCGACATCGACGAGCTGCCGATGCCGGCGCGGCACCTGATCGACGACTACGCCGGCGAGTACTACATCAACTTCCGCCGGCCGCTGGCGCTGCTCGAGACCGCCCGCGGCTGCCCCTTCAAGTGCAACTTCTGCTCGGTGTGGAAGTTCCACGAGAGCACCTTCCGCGAGAAGTCGGCGGCGCGGGTGGTCGCCGAGCTCCAGCAGATCGAGGCCGACAACATCTTCATCACCGACGACATCTTCTGGCTCGACCGGCGCCGCGGAGAGGAGCTCGCGCTCGCCATCCAGGAGGCGGGGATCCGCAAGTACTTCACGGTGCAGACCCGCACCGACATCATCTGCAAGTTCCCCCATCTGATCGAGATGTGGAAGGCGTGCGGCGACCTCGCCATCTTCCTCGGCCTCGAGGCGGTCACCGACGAGGGGCTCGACGCCGTCAACAAGTCGAACACCGCCGACAACAACGTCCGCGCGATCGAGATCCTCAAGGACCTCGAGGTCGGCTTCACTCCCAACTTCATCGTCGACCCGGGCTGGGACCGCGAGGACTTCGCCCGGCTGCGCGACTGGATCGAGGACCAGGGGGCCTACAACAGCGGCTTCTCGGTGCTGACCCCGCTGCCCGGCACCGACCTGTGGGACGCGGCGCGCCGGCAGGTGACCACCCACGACTGGGAGATGTACGACATCATCCACACGGTGCTCCCCACCAAGCTGCCGCTCGAGGAGTTCTACGACGAGTACTCCCGGCTCTGGCGGCACGCCCTCGACGTGCGCTACAAGATGCGCGGCAAGGTCCGCACCTACGTCCAGCTCGGCGCCGCACTGGCGACCGGCAAGGTGAGCGTCGGCGCGGTGCGCAAGGGGATGAACATCGCCAAGGTGTTCAGCAAGCCGGACACCTTCCTGCGCGCGCACCGCGAGCGCGGCGTCGGTACCGAGCCGTTGGCGACCGCCGGCTGACCGTCCGGTCCCGCCGCCCACCCGACCCTCCCGGCTTCGAAAGCGCGAAAGAAGAGGGCGGCCCGCAGGCCGCCCTCGGGTGCTCGATGTGCGCCGGCTCAGGGAACCTCGGTCGACCACCGCGAGGTGTCGCCGGTCTCGAAGCCGTCGTCGAAGATCTCGCTGCTGCCGATCGATGCGCAGTTGCTGGCCGGGCCGAAGCAGCTCGGGCCGTTGCCCATCGGGATCACGACGTAGTAGTAGGCGCGGCCGTCGAGCAGGCCGCTGTCGGTGAAGGTGGTGCTGAACGTCTGACCGAGAAAGGTCTTGCCGAAGTCGCACGCGTGCTCGCCGTCGGTGCGGTAGACGTTGTAGGGAGCGGACGTCTCGGTGACCCACGACAGCTGGGCGCCCTGCGGCAGGTCGACCGCGCTGAGCACCGGAGCGCTGGTCGGGGTGCCGACACAACCGCTGTCCTGGACCGTCGGGCCGCCGTTGGCCGGCGTGCAGCCGATCTCGTGGCGGTCGAAGGCGCTGGCGATCGCCGTCATGTGCGGCGTGCCGTCGGAGACGTTGCCGTTGTCGTCGTCGGCCGCGAGGT
>JBPEXA010000342.1:0-3946 GCA_052032135.1 Thermoanaerobaculia bacterium
TGATGATCGACGCCCGTCGCGAGGTCGACCGGCGGTTCGGCATTCACCTCGAGCCGGAGCTGGTGCTGACCGGCGAGCTCGCCGACCGGTGGCGCCGCGAGACATGATGCGGGCGGACTGCTCGGCTATACTCGGCCACCTTGAACCGGTTTTTGGGAGGAGCCCAGTGTCGCGGAATGTCACCTTCATCATCGTTGCCCTGATCGCCGCGGCGCTCGTCTCCGGCTGCGCGTCGAAGACGCCGCTCGAGCAGGCACTCGAGTCGCGCGCCGCCTACAAGGCGAATCTCAACAGCTTCTTCGTTCGCGAGACCCCGCTGGTCGACGCCGCTGCGGAGGCGGAGGTGGTCGAAGCGGAGGCCGACGACGAGGCGGTCGAGGAGGCCGTCGAAGAGGCCGTCGGAGAGGACGGCGAGCCGCTCGAGGTCGAGGTGCCGACGCGCACCGACGCCGTGCTCGACATCATCGTCCAGCACGACACG
The DNA here is from genome assembly GCA_052032135.1 of Thermoanaerobaculia bacterium. Lineage (GTDB taxonomy): Bacteria > Acidobacteriota > Thermoanaerobaculia > Multivoradales > JAHEKO01 > CALZKB01. Next base: position 482 of record JBPEXA010000342.1, read on the forward strand.
GCCGACCCGCTCCCCGGCGTCACCCTCGACATCACGATGGTCGACGGCGAGCGCAACGAGGTGGGCCACTGGACGGTGTACGTCGACACCGAAGGGCTGCCGAAGGCCAACCAGCGTCCCGTCACGCACATCCTGGAGGGGGTCGACTACGAAGAGGGGTACGGCTTCAACGTCGAGGTGCGCGACGGCATCCCGCCGGCCGAGTACGGCGACTACCAGGAGCTGAGCGGCCTCGGAGGGTGAACGCCGGCGCCCCCTGCGCCGTATCGAACGCATGACCGTCTCTCCCGACACCCACCCCGATCTCGGCGCCAGCCTGGCGTCGGAGCGCATCGCCCAGCTCGAGGCGCAGATCTCGCTGGTGCTGCGCGGCAAGCCGGAGGCGGTCCGCCTGGCGGTGGTCGGCCTGCTGTCGGGCGGGCACGCACTGATCGAGGACGTCCCGGGTGTCGGCAAGACCACCCTCGCGCAGGCGCTCGCCCGCTCGCTCGGCCTCGCCTTCCAGCGCATCCAGTTCACCAGCGACCTGCTCCCCTCGGATGTGCTCGGGGTGTCGATCTTCCGCAAGGACAAGGACCGCTTCGAGTACGTGCCGGGGCCGATCTTCGCCAACATCGTGCTGGCGGACGAGGTGAATCGGGCGAGCCCGAAGACGCAGTCGGCGCTGCTCGAGGCGATGAGCGAGGGGAAGGTGTCGATCGACGGCAAGCGGTACGTGCTGCCGCAGCCGTTCTTCGTGCTGGCGACGCAGAACCCGATGGAGTTCGTCGGCACCTTCCCGCTGCCGGAATCGCAGCTCGATCGCTTCGCGCTGTCGATCGAGCTCGGCTACCCGCCCCCCCAGGAGGAGCGAGAGCTGCTGCTGTCGGGAGGGGTGGAGAAGGTGCTCGCCGGGCTCGGCCCGGTGCTCTCCAAGGCCGACCTCGAGCAGCTGCAGGAGATGGTGCGCGAGGTCAAGGTTGCGGAGAAGCTGGTCGACTACATGCTGGCGATCGCCGAGCTGTCGCGCACCTCGGGCGACTTCCTGCTCGGTGTGTCGACGCGCGCGGTGCAGAGCCTCTACCGCGGCTGCCAGGCGCTCGCGCTCTCCGAGGGCCGCACCTACGTGCTCCCCGACGACGTGCAGCGCCTGGCGGTGCCGACCCTCTCGCATCGGGTCGTGCTCAAGGGAGGGGATGGCGGCACCGCCGCGGCGCGCGCCGCCGTCGAGCGGCTGGTCGACGCCCTCCCGGTGCCCGTCTAGGCGGCGCCGTGGCCCGGCGGACGATTCCCGAGGGCATCCGGATCACCCGGATCGGCCTCATCTATATCGGGCTGACGCTGATCGTCGGCGTGGCGGCGGCCAACACCGGCAACAACGCCCTCTACATCGTCGAAGCGCTGCTGCTCGCCGTGCTGGTGCTGTCGGGGCTGGTATCGCGCCGCAACGTGGCGCGGCTCGACGTCGAGGTCGAGCTGCCGGAGCAGGTGCACGCCAACGAGCCGTTTCGCGTCGCCTACCGGCTCCGCAACCGCGATCGCTGGATGGCGCTGCGGATGGTCGTGATCGAAGGGGTCGCCGAGGCGGAGCCGCTGCTGGTGCCGGTGCTCCGCCCGCGCGCCACCGCCCGCGGCAGAGTGCAGGCGCTGGTCCCCGAGCGCGGGCGGCTGCGCGTGGAGTTCGTCCACCTGTCGACCGTCTTCCCGTTCGGCTTCTTCCGCAAGGGCCTGCGGGTGCGACAGAGCGGTGAGATGCTGGTCTTCCCCGAGCTGTTCCCGGCGGGGCGGAAGGTACCGGCCGCCGAGGCGCTGCTCGGCGACACCGGGTCGCGCCATCGCGGTGCCGGCCACGAGCTGTTCCAGCTGCGCCGCTACCAGGAAGGCGACGATCGTCGCGGCGTCCACTGGAAGCAGAGCGCGAGGACCGGCGAGCTGGTCTACATGGAGCGTGAAGCGGAGCGCGGCCGGCGGCTGTCGATCGTGCTCGACAACGGGGTGGGGGAGCTGGTGTCGGCGAGCGATCGCCAGCGCTTCGAGCGGCTGGTCAGCGAGGCGGCGACCGCCGCCGACCAGGCGCTGCGCCGCGGCTACACGGTCGAGCTGCGCACCCGCGATCGCACCGTGCCGCTCGCCGCCGGACCGCCGCAGCGCTATCGCATCATGAGCGAGCTGGCGCTGATCCAACCGTGCCCGATCTCCACCGAGCCGCTCGGCTCGACCGACCGCCGGCTCCGCCACCTGCGGCTGGCGATGGATTCCCCACTGATCGACAGCGCCGCATGACCTTCGCACGCGAGAAGAGGCTGCTCCTCGGCGCCCTCGCCGCCCTGCTGCCGCTGCCGCTGCCGCTCAACGACGTCGTCGGCTGGCCGGTCGTCGTCACCTACTGGGGGGCGATCGCTCTCTTCCTCCGGCGGGCGTGGATCGACACCGATCGCTGGCTGCCGAACTGGGCGATGAACCTGCTGGCGATCGCCTACCTGCCGCTCTTCGTGATCGATCTCAGCTCCCTGTGGCGCGGCCGCCTGCTGCAGCCGGTCGTCCACCTGCTCCTTTTCGCGCTGGTCGTCAAGCTGTTCGCGCTCCATCGCGAGAAGGACAAGTGGCAGGTGCTGCTGGTCGAGTTCTTCCTCTTCCTGGCGGCGACCGGAACCAGCGTCCACCCGACGGTGGTCCTGTACGTCCTCGCCTTTCTCGCCGGCTCGCTCCTGGCGCTCAGCCGCTTCGCCTGCTGGGAGATGCTCGGCCGTCACCGGCGGCGTGCCCCACGATCGCGGACGGTCCCGCTGCGCGGCTTCGTGACCGGTGGCACCCTCTTCGCGGTCGTCGTCGCGGTGCCGCTGTTCGTCTTCATGCCGCGCCTGCGATCGCCCTACGTGGTGGGACCGGGCGGCGGCTACGGCACCCTCACCCAGGTGGCCGGCTTCCAGGAGGTGATGCGGCTCGACGGCATCGGGCGGGTGCGGGGGAGTCGAGCCGTGGTCCTGCGGCTGACCTACGAGACGGAGCCTCCGCCCGGCCACGAGACGCGGATCCGGGTGACCAGCTACGACCGGTTCTCCGAGGACGAGTGGCGGCGGGAGCCGCTCGAGCGCACCAGCTGGAACCAGCGGGTGCTGAAACGACAGCGGGACGGCACCTTCGCGATCGCCGACGGCGAGGTGACGTCGTGGCTCGGGATCTGGATGGAGCCGTTCAGCCGCCGGCTGCTGGGGATCCCGGTCGACGGCGTGCGCATCGACTGGGTGCCGAACACCGTCGACGGCTTCATGCTGGGGCGCAACAGCGGACTGGTGCTGCAGGGGGGATCGGTGTCGTTCCCGCTCAGCCGGCCGGGAATGGTGCGCTATCGGGTCGGCCTGGCGCCGGGGCGCGCGCGATCGGTGCCGCTGCCGACGGGTGACCCCGAGCAGGCGTCGAGCCTCGAGGGGATCTCGGCGGCCACCGCCGAGCTGGCGGCCGCAGGGGGGGGGGAAGGGGGGGAGG
>JBPEXA010000343.1:0-1722 GCA_052032135.1 Thermoanaerobaculia bacterium
ACCGCCTCCTCGAGCTCGCGCCACGCCTGGCGGTTGAGATCGGGATGCTGCGGCGTCATGTTGCTCATCAGGAACGTCTCGCTGTTGACGATCGGCCGCTGCAGCCGGTCGGCGCTCGACACCAGGTGGCCACGGTCGAAGCCGCTGCCGGCGTAATCGTCGAGGGTGGCGCGGAACATCTCCGGCACGCGCAGATCCTCGCGGAAGTTGTCGAGCCGCTGGAGGGTGCTCATCTCCATCAGGTCGGCCTCGGGGTCGATCAGCTCGAGCGCCCAGCGCGGCTGGCGGAAGAGGTAGGAGTAGCCGCAGATGTAGCGGCGGTTGAACAGCATCCGGTCGGCCATCGGGATGCCGTAGCGGGTCTCCGGTCGAAGACTCGGGATCTCGATCATGCCTGCTCCTCCGGCTGCCGCCTCGCCGGGCCGCCGGGGCGGCAACGCACTGTCGGTGACGTCGAGCCGAGTTGACCAGAGACGCCGCCGGAACTCAAGACGCCCCGGCGCCCCGGTGGTGCGCTACGGGACGGTCGTCGACCAGGCGGAGGTGTCGCCGCTCTCGAAGCCGTCCTCGAACAGCAGCGTGCAGCTCGAGTCGCTCTCGAAGCGGAAGACCGACCCCCCCTGCGAGAAGTAGAGCTCGCCGTTCTCGTCCTCGCCGAAGCCGTAGGCGCTGCCGGCCGGGTTCGCCCATTCGGAGAACGACCAGACGCCGGGGGCGCCCTCGGTGGCGAACCAGATCCGCGCGGTGCAGAAGTCGGAGAAGACGTAGGTGCCGACCAGACCTTCGATGCAGCCGCGGTAGCGGTAGCCGCCGGTGATCGAGCAGTTGCCGTTGGAGTGCGGGTAGACGAGGATCGGCTCGACGAACTCGCCGTCGCAGCCGCCGGGCCCCTGGATGTCACCCTCGCGGCAGTTCCAGCCGTAGTTCTCGCCGCCGGGGCTCGAGGCGGGCTGGAAGCTCACCTCCTCGCGCGACTGCGCGCCGACGTCGGCGATGAACATGTCGCCGGTGTCGCGATCGAAGCTCCAGCGGTAGGGGTTGCGGAAGCCGAGCGCCCAGATCTCGTCGAGGGTCGACGGGTCGCCGACGAACGGGTTGTCGGCGGGGATGGTGTAGGCGGGTCCGCAGACGACGTCGGTGCACGGGTCGATGCGCAGCATCTTGCCCAGCAGGTCGAGCGGATCTTGCGAGGTGTTGCTCGACTGCCCGCCGTCGCCGAGGCCGATATAGAGATAGCCGTCGGGGCCGAAGTGGATGTCGCCGCCGTTGTGGTTGCCGGCCGGCTGGTCGAGGGTGAAGATGATCTGGCGGCTGGTGGGGTCGGCGACGTCGGGGTCGCCGGCCGAGACGGTGAAGCGCTCGATGACCGTCTCCAGCGGCGCGCCGTCGCGGGTGTAGTAGACGTAGAACAGGTCGTTGGTGGTGAAGTCGGGGTGGAAGGCGAGTCCCAGCAGGCCGCCCTCGAAGAAGGTGTCGACATCGCTCGAGATGTCGAGGAACGGTGTCGGCAGCAGCGTCGACCCGTCCCAGATGCGGATCGTGCCGCCCCGCTCGACGATGAACAGGCGCCCGGAGCCGTCGTCGGCATGGCGCATCGCCACCGCGGTCGCGGTGCCGATGCCGAGGTTCACCAGCTCGAGGTCGGCGGGCGGCTGGGCGGTCGCTGGCGCGGCGAGCGCACCGGTGACAAGGACGGCGGCAGTCAGTCGAGCGAGCATGGGA
>JBPEXA010000344.1:0-2893 GCA_052032135.1 Thermoanaerobaculia bacterium
TGATCCGCCCGCCGATGTTGCCGCCCTGCTGGCGCGGCACCTCGAACAGCGCCGACGCCGCCGACAGGCCGTTGACGTTGCCGCTCTCGATCCGGCCGCCGTTGATCCCCTCCTGGGAGAGGAACGCCCGCACCGCCGCGGAGGGCTCCGACTGCTCGGCGAGCGTCAGCTGCAGCGCCGCGTCCTGCTTGGAGCTCACCGCCACCACCGCGCGCTTCTGGTTCTCGCGCTTCCAGCCGCGGGGAAGGTCCATCGAGAACGCCATCTCCGGGTGCAAGAAGCGGTCGCCCTCGAAGTACCCCTCGCGCGGATTGGGGCCGAACACCATGCCGTCGAGACGGCGGAGGTAGCCGTTGCGGTTGACGCGGCCGTCCGTCGCGTCGCCCCCGAGCTCGGCGATCTGCGCCCGCAGCCGCTCGCGCCGCTGGCCGGGGTCGGGGTGGGTGGCGAGCCAGGCCGGAGCGCGGCCGCCGCCCGCCGCCGCGCTCACCTGCTCGAGCATGCTGAACACCCCGGGGATCTCGTCGGCGTCGTAGCCGCTGCGCAGCGCGTAGCGCAGGCCGAGATCGTCCGACTGCCGCTCGTCGTCGCGCGAGTACTTCAGGAACAGCAGCCCGAGCCCCTGCTGCGCCAGGTCGCCCATCTGCCGCAGCTCGGGGCTGACGATCATCCCGACGCCGAGGCCGATGCCGGCGAGCTGCTGCTTGCTCAGCCGGTTGACGCTGTGCCGGGCGGTGACGTGGCCGATCTCGTGGCCGAGGACGCCGACCAGCTCGGCCTCCGACTCGAGATGGGCGAGGATGCCGCGGGTGACGTAGATGTAGCCGCCGGGGAGGGCGAAGGCGTTGACGACCGGGTCGTCGAGGACGCGGAACGTCCACGGCAGGTGGGGGCGCTCGGAGCGCTCGGCGAGCTGACTGCCGAGGCTCTGCACGTAGTTCTGGAGCTCGTCGCTCGGATAGAGGCCGAAGGCGGCGACGATCTGCTCGTCGGCCTCCCGGCCCATCGCGATCTCCTGCTCTTCCGAGATCAGGTTGAGCTGCTTCTTGCCGGTCGCGGGATTGACCGAGCAGGCGACGACGACGGCGGCGACCGCCACCACGGCGGCGCTGTTGCGAACGAATGTCCAGGACTTCATCGATCTGACTCCTTCGAGTGCCCGAGGGCGTGAGGCGGCATTCTAACCTCGCCTCCCGGCGGGTGGCGCTACGGTCGTCGCGCGCGCACGATCGCGAGCCCGACCGGCACCGCAGCCACCGCCGTCACCGCTCCGGCGAGCGCCAGCGTGATCGCCGGGGCCGGCATCGCGATGCCGAGGGCGGTGGTCGCCGCCCTCGTCACCCCGAGGACGCCGAGCAGCATGGCGATCGCCACCACCGCCGCCGTGGCGCCGTTGGCGACGGCGCCGTTGATCGAACGCTCGCCCATCCGGCGGCGGTCGTTCACGGCGACGAAGAGAAAGGCGGCGACCAGCGGCAGCAGTACGCCGTTGAGCGCCTGGGCGACGACGATCACCGGGATCGGCCGCACGCCGCTGAGGCCGAAGGCGACGCCGACCGCGAGCACCCCCATCCACACCGCCCGGTATCGCCAGCCGCGGGCGCTCCATCCCTCCGCGTCGGGTCGGCGGGCGAGCCCTCGAGCCGTCATCGCCGCCGCCAGCGGCGCCGTCACCGCCGACGACAGACCCGCCGCCAGCAGCCCGCAGCCGAGCAGCCACGGCCCGGCGGGGCCCAGGCGTCGTCCCAGCACCTCGGCGAGCGCCGGAAAGGAGAACGCCCCGTCGACCGCGGCGCCGACGACCACCACCGCCATCGAGATCGCGCCGCCGAGCACGACCGCGACCGCGATGCCGAAGCGGGTGTCGGCGAGTCGCGTCCCTTCGGCCAGGCCGGAGCCGAGAAAGAGGTTGTACGGCACCACCGTGGTGCCGACCAGGGCGAGCGCCAGCACGGTCGACCCGTCGGGGAGAGACGGGATCAGGGCGCCCCGCACCAGCTCGCCGATCTCCGGCCGCAGCCCCCATGCGCAGGTGGCGAACGCACCGCCCATCACCGCGACCATCACCGCCAGGCTGCGGGCGACGCGCGCCGGGGCGTTGAACCACAGCAGGGCGGCGGCAGCCGCCGCCAGCAGCCAGGTCCATCGCTCGGGCGCCCAGCCGGTGACCATCTCGGCGCCGGCGACGCCGCCGAGAATGTTCCCCGCCTCGTAGGCGGCGCAGCCGACGATGATCGCTCCGCCGACCAGCGTCAGCATCGCCAGCCTCCGCCACCCGCGGTCGGCACGCTCGCCGAGCGCCTCCGCGAGGTTGTGGCGGCCGGCGATGGTGAGGCGCGCCGCCGCCTCCTGCAGCACCAGGCAGGCGACGGTCGAGAAGGTGAGCGCCCACAACAACGCCGTGCCGAACTCGGCCCCGGCGCCGGCCGCCGAGGTCACCGTCCCGGGCCCGATGAAGGCGGCGGCGAGCACCGACCACAGCAGCACCGAACCGACCCGTTTCACCGCTCTTCCTCTCCCCACCCTCCGCCACCGGGTGTCTCGAGCACCAGCCGATCGCCCGCCTCGACGTCCGCCGCCGCGATGCCCTCCAGCGGCTCGACCGCGCCGTCGGCCCGCAGCAGTCGCTGAGCGCCGGGGCGACCGGCACGCCCCCCGGCCCCGCCGCACGGTCCAGATCGCCGGCGCTGGCTGAGCAGCGACAGCGCCACCGGCTCCAGGAAGCGCAGCTCGCGCACCGCACCGTCGCCGCCCCGCCAGCGGCCGGCGCCGCCGGAGCCGCGGCGGACCGCGAATCGCTCGAGGCGCACCGGGTAGCGCAGCTCGAGCAGCTCGGGATCGGTGATCGCCGTGTTCGTCATGTGGGTGTGCACCGCCGAGGCGCCGTGGAAGC
>JBPEXA010000345.1:0-4158 GCA_052032135.1 Thermoanaerobaculia bacterium
GTGGGGGGGTGAGTAGGCGGCGCTGGCGCCGGCGAGCAGCATCGGCTGGCGATGGGTCGGCTCCTCGACGAGCGCGACGACGTCGCCACAGCAGTCGAGCTGGCGAGCGCTCAGGATCACCGCGGCGTTCTCCTCGTCGCGGCCGTTGACGATCAGGCTCCGCGCGTCCCAGATCTGAGCGTGCTCCAGGACGTCGTCCTCCAGCCGGCCGGTGATCACCCGCTGCCCGCTGTTCATCAGCGCCCTCGCCAGCGCCTCGTCGGGCTCGATGACCACGCTCTCGAGACCGGCGCGCTCGGTCTCCTCCAGCAACGACTCCACCGCCGGGCCGGAGCGGAAGACGACGACGTGGCCCTCGAGCGCCGGACGGACCTCCGTCGGCACCCGCTTCTCGAACCGCTCCTCGAGGAACGGGATGAGATAGATGGGGAAGATCAGGAAGATCATGAAGACGCCGACGAACTGCCACACCACCACCAGCAGCACCATCGCCGGATGCCGCCACTGCGAGTCGGAGCCGTAGCCGGTCGTCGACAGCGTCTCGGCCGCCCACTGCAGGCTGCGCCAGAAGCTGCGCGGCTCGCCCTCGAGCAGCTGCATGCCGAACATGTAGGCGACGGTGCCGATCAGCACCATCACCGGCACCGCCGCCAGCAGCAGCAGCAGACGCTGTCGACTCTTCAGCACGCCGCGATTGTAACGACGGGTGCCGTACACTCGGCCAGTGGGGGTCCGCCTCGACAAATGGCTGCAGGTGGCGCGGGTCTTCAAGACGCGGAGCCGCGCCACCGCCGCCTGCCGGCGCCGCCAGGTGCGCGTCAACGGCGCGCCCGCGAAGCCGCACCGCGAGCTCGCCGTCGACGATCGGGTCGAGGTCGAGCTCGGCGACCGGGTGCGCATCCTCGTCGTCCGCCGGCTCGCCGATCGACCGGTCGCCAAGGCGCTGGCGGCGACGCTGTTCGACGACCGGACGCCCCCGTTGCCGGCGATCGACCCGGTCGAGCGCCTGCGACGCCGTCCCCCGGTGATCCGCCAACCGGGGGCGGGGCGGCCGACCAAGAAACAGCGGCGGCAGCTCGACCGGTGGCGGACGAGCGCCGAGGAGGGAGGGTCGGGTTGACCTGGAATCACGTCTATGACGCGCGCGAGCGCTTCCTCTGCCGCATGTCGACCCAGCTGCGGACCAAGCTCGGCCTGGCGCCGAGCCGTCGCCAGCTCGACCCCGAGCTCTCCGAGCGCGAGATCCACTTCCGCGCGCCGCCGCTCGCCCCCGAGCTGCTCGCCGCGATCCGCCGCATCTCGCCCCAGTTCCATCTCGACGCCGACGAGCGGTCGCGCGACTTCTGGCAGCGCAACCAGAACGGCCTCTGCTGGGGCGAGCTCGACGCCGTCGAGGCGTGGCTGCGCCCTCTCCCCGTGCCGGGCAAGGTGCTCGACATCGGTCCCGGGCTCGGTCGCTCGGCGGTCTTCCTCCGCGCTGCGCTCGGCTGGGAGGCGGCCGACTTCCACCTCTACGAGGGGAGCGGGAGCGAGACCCGCTACACCCGGTCGGGCCCCCGCTTCGAGGACTCGTTCTGTGGCGATCTCGAAGCGCTGGAGACGGTGCTGCGCTACAACGGCATGGAGCGATTCCGGATCTTCGACGCCCACGAGCTCGGCGCCCGCCTCGCCGGGCTCCCCGGTCCCTACGACGTCCTCTACTCCTTCTACGCCATCGGCTTCCACTGGTCGATCGATCTGTTCCTCGACGAGATCCTCGACCTGATGCACGACCGCTCGGTCGCCGTCTTCACCCTCCACTACCGCTCGCCCGACCTCGGTCGAGCCGCCGAGCTCCCCCACCGCGAGGTCGCCTTCCGACCGAGCTGGCCGCGCGGCGAGCGCGGCCGCCTGCTGGTGCTCGCCAAGTCGGAGGCGGCGCTCGAGGCGGCGTAGACGGACTCAGAAGAGATCGAGCTGCTCGAAGCGCCGCGGCGCCAGGTTCGAGCCGCCGACCCCGAGCAGCCGCACCGGCCGGCGCCCGGCGTCGGTCTTCGAGACCAGGAATCTGGCGACCCGCCGGATCACCGCGGCGTCGGCCGTCGGCGCCGGCAGCGTGTGCGACCGGGTGATCGTCGTGAAGTCGCCGTAGCGCACCTTGACGACGATGGTGGCGGCAGCGATCTCGCGGCGCTCGAGGCCGCGGGCCACCCCCTCCGCGAGACGGTCGAGCTCGACCTCGACCCGCTCGAGGGCGTCGAGGTCGCTCTCGTAGGTCCGCTCGCTCGACAGACTCTTGCGCTCCCTCTCGACCGCGACCGGTCGATCGTCTTCGCCGCGGGCGAACCTCGCGAGTCGACGGCCCCACGCTCCCAGCATCCGCTCGACCTCGACGGGGTCGATCGCCCGCAGCTGGGCTACGGTGTCGAGGCCGCGGCGCTTCAGTTTCGCCTCGGTCGCCGGGCCGACGCCGGGGAGGGCGCGCAGCGGAAGGGGGTCGAGGAACGCCTGCACCGCCGCCGGCTTGACGACGGTGAGGCCGTCCGGCTTGTCGGCATCGGAGGCGATCTTCGCCACCAGCTTGTTGGGGGCGACGCCGATGCTGACGGTCAGCCGGCGCTCGGCGCGCACCTGGCGCCGGATCTCCTCCGCCACCGCGGTGGCGCTCCCCCACGGCCGATAGCCGTCACTGACGTCGAGATACGCCTCGTCGATCGACACCACCTGGACGATCGGTGTGTAGCGACGGAAGATGTCGAACACCTCCCGCGACTCGCGGCGATAGCGATCGAAGTCGGGCTTGAGGAACACCGCCTGCGGGCAGAGGCGGACGGCGCGCGCCGCCGGCATCGCCGAGCGGACGCCGAACGCCCGCGCCTCGTAGCTGGCGGCCGCCACCACGCCGCGACCCTCCGGCGAGCCGCCGATCACCACCGGCTGTCCCGCCAGGGACGGGTCGTCGCGCATGTGGACGGCGGCGTAGAAGCAGTCCATGTCGCAGTGGAGGATGCGCCGCTGCGCTCCCCTCTCGCTGTCGCCGTCCGGGGCCATTTATACTCGTCGCGTCCCGATCGCACCGAACCGGTCCGACACGATCCGTCGCAAGGAGGTCCTTCGATGTTTTCACGGCGTGCCCTCTCCCGTCTCGCGCTCTTCGTCGCCGTCGGCGTCACCGTGTCCGGCTGCGGCTACAACCGGCTGGTCGCCCTCCAGGAGGGGGTCGAAGGGGCGTGGAGCCAGGTCGAGAACGTCTACCAGCGCCGCGCCGACCTCATCCCCAACCTGGTCGCCACGGTCAAGGGGGCGGCCGATTTCGAGCAGGAGACGCTCACCCAGGTGACCGAGGCGCGCGCCAAGGTGTCGCAGATCAACCTCGAGAACGCTCCCGACGCGGAACAGCTGGCGCAGTTCCAGCAGGCCCAGGACGGGCTCTCGTCGGCACTGTCGCGACTGCTGGTCGTCGTCGAGCGCTACCCCGAGCTCAAGGCGACCAACGCCTTCCGCGACCTGCAGGTCCAGCTCGAGGGGACCGAGAACCGCATCGCCGTCGAGCGCCGACGCTTCAACGAGGCGACCCGCGAGTACAACACCCTGCGCCGCCAGTTCCCGACCATCCTCACCGCCAAGGTGCTCGGGTTCGACGAGAAGCCGTACTTCGAATCCACGCCGGGAGCGGACACGCCGCCGGCGGTGGAGTTCTAGCGCCGGCTTGTCGGTCCGCGACTACTTCTCGGAGGCCGACCTCGAGGCGATCCGCGCCGCCACCGAGGCGGCGGAGCGCCGGACCTCCGGCGAGCTGGTGTGCGTCATCGTCGCCCGCTCCGACACCTACGACGAAGTGCGCTGGCTGGCGGCGACGGTCGGTGCCTTCTTCGGCATCCTGCTGACCGCCTACGGCCTCTACGCGGTGGAGACCTGGACGGAGTCGATCCACGTCTGGATCGCCCTGGTGCCCGTCGCCGTCAGCGCCGCGTGCTGGCTGCTCGCCAGCGCGGTGCCGGCGATCCGGCGGGAGCTCGCCGGCCCCGTGACCCTCCAGGAGCGCGTCCACCAACGGGCGGCGGCCGCCTTCGTCGACGAGGAGGTCTTCAACACCCGCGAGCGCACCGGCATCCTCGTCTTCGTCTCCCTCTTCGAGCGGCGGGTCGAGATCCTCACCGACGAGGGGATCCGGCGACA
>JBPEXA010000346.1:0-1754 GCA_052032135.1 Thermoanaerobaculia bacterium
TAGCCCTCGAAGTCGACGCCGCCGTCGTCGACCTCGAGCCGTCCTCGGACGGGATCGCTCCCGGGTGTCAGGAGCAGGTGCACGTCGACGGGCGCGGTGTGGAGTGACCCGTCGATGGTCATGGTCAGCCCGTGAAGGTCGGGCGTGCCGCGACCGGTGTCGCCGGGCGCGCCGCCGGCCGAGCGCTTCCTTCGGTGGTCGGCGTTGCCGGCGTGGATGTCGGCGAGGGGGAGAGGTAGCTGAACATCACCATGCCGTCTCCGGAGGACGAGTCGCCCACGAAGCGGGCGTCGGTGACCCGGGAATCCGCGAAGCTCGAGCCGCCGCCCCCGCCGCCGCCGTACACGGCGCCTTCGCCACCACCGCCGCCGAAGAGACCGCCACCGCCGCCACCGCCGGCGCCGTAGACGCCGCCGGTGCCGGCGCCGCCACCGGAGTTGGTGCCGGGGTTCGCTCCGGCTCCGGGTGCGTCGGCCGTGGCGCCGTCGCCGCCCGCGCCGTTCTGCTCGGGGTCGCCTCCGCCGTCCGCGCCGTCGTCGCCGTCGGGGTCGCCGCCGTTCCCGCCGACGCCATCGGGGGCCAGGCTCACGCCGCCGCTGCCTCCACCACCTCCCGCCACCAAGAGCACCTGATCCGGGAATCCGTCGCCCCCTCGGATCTCGGACGAGCCGCCGCCGCCACCACCGTCGCCGCCGTCCCCGCCCGGCCCACCGTCGCCTCCCGGGTCACCGCCCTGGCCGCCCGTGGGGGTGCCGCCGGCGCAGCCGACGTAGACGAAGAACGTCTCGCCGGGCTCGACGGTCATGGTCCCCTCGACGAGTGCGCCGAGGCCCCCCGGTGTGGGTTGTGGGTCGGGGTCGTCCAGCGTCTCGTTCCAGCCGGAACCACCGGCACCACCGGTGGCGACGACGTCGATCTCGGTGACGTCGACCGGGACGACGAACTGCTCGCCCAGCGCGCCGCACTCGAAGCTGACCGCCACCGGAACGCCACCCATCGCACCGCCCGGCGACGTCGAGAACGCCAGGCCGGTCGAGGTGAGCAGTGCTGCGGCCGCGAGGACTCGAGGGATCGGTCGTTCCATGGGTCCAATCCTCCTGAGTCGACCGTGCGGCCGCACCGTTGGGGCACCCCAGCATCCACCCGAGCATCTCGTCCTGGGGGCCCACGCGCGACCGCGGCGCCGGTAGCGTTCGCGCATGATGCCCGGCGGGGTCCTGCTCGACCGGTCTGCGGAGCTCGCCCGTTTGCGCCACGTCGTGGCGTCGGCGGCGGTCGGCGTCGGCGGATCGGTCCTCATCGAAGGTGAATCGGGGTCCGGCAAGACCGCGCTGGTGCGCGAAGCCGTGCGCCTCGCCGAGGACGCCGGATTCCGGGTATTGCAGGCGTCGGGTTCGACGCTCGAACGCGGTTACCCGTTCGGTGTGGTCCGCCAGTGGCTCGACCCGGTGCTGCGTCGGGCCGGCCCGGAGGAGCGGCAACGGCTCGCCGAGGGTCGGGCAGCGAATGCGCTCGCAGCGATCGATCCCGGCGCCTCGGCGACCGAGGCGCCGGTGGCGCTGCTCGACGGCCTGCACTGGATGCTGGCAGCCCTCGCCGACGACTGTCCGGTCCTCGCCACCGTGGATGATGCGCAGTGGGCCGATCCCGATTCGCTGCAGGTGCTCGGCTACCTCGTGCCCCGGCTGCAGTCGTCGCGCATGACGCTCGTGGTCTCGACCCGGCTCGGGGAACTCGATCATCCGGGTCTGAGT
>JBPEXA010000347.1:0-2711 GCA_052032135.1 Thermoanaerobaculia bacterium
CCCGCCTCCGCCAGCCAGCGACCGACGGTGTCGGCGGCCCGGCGGCCGCGGGGCGCCAGCGGTCGGTCGTGATCGCCCGCCGACGGGGCGCTCCAGTCCGACTTGCCGTGCCGTAACAGCAACAATCGTCGCATGTTGTCTCTCTGATCCGGGGCGTTTGTACCACGGAACTGATAGAACGAGGTCGAGGTACGCCCGATGGCAGAGCCCGAGATCGTCCCCAGCGCCACCCCGGCGCGGACCGACAAGCCCCGCAGGCCGAAGCGCAAGCTCGGGCACTCGACCTACTACCTGAACCGCGAGCTGTCGTGGCTGGCGTTCAACGAGCGGGTGCTCGAGGAGGCGGAGAGCCAGAAGAACCCGCTCCTCGAACGGGTCAAGTTCCTGGCGATCTTCGGCTCGAATCTGGACGAGTTCTTCATGGTCCGGGTGTCGGGGCTGCGCCGGCAGATGGAGACCGGCGTGGTGGCGGCGCCGCCGGACGGCATGACGCCGGTCGCCCAGATGGCGGCGATCAGGGAGCGGCTGCAGCCGCTGCTCGATCGCTGCCGTCGCTGCTGGGAAGAGGACCTCGAGCCGGCGCTGCGCGAAGCGGGGATCGAGATCGTCCGCTACGACGATTTGAGCGGCCGCGAGCGCCGCGCTCTGCGCGAGACCTTCCGCGAGGACATCTTCCCGGTGCTGACGCCGCTCGCCGTCGACCGCGCGCACCCCTTTCCGCACATCTCGAGCCTGTCGCTGAACCTCGCCGTGATCGTCTCCGACGGTGGCGAGGGCCACCGCTTCGCGCGCGTCAAGGTGCCGCTGAGCCTCCCCCGGTTGCTGGCGGTGCCCCGCGGCGGTGAGGAGGACGGCGAGCTGCTCGAGGGGCCGGGACGGCGGCTGGTGTTCATCGAGGACCTGATCGGCGCCAACCTCGACATCCTCTTCCCGGGGCTCGAGGTGATCGACGCTTTCGCCTTTCGGGTGACCCGCGACGCCGACCTCGAGATCGAGGAGGACGAGGCGGCCGATCTGCTGACCGCGATGGCGGAGGTGGTCGAGCGACGCCATTTCGGGTCGGCGATCCGGCTCGAGATCGAGGAGGAGCTCCCGACCGAGATCCGCGACCTGCTGATCGACAATCTCGGTGTGCGTGACTACCACCTGTTCGGCACCGACGGCCCGATCGGCCTCTCCGGCCTGATGGAGCTGGCCGAGATCGATCGCCCCGACCTCAAGTACCCGCCCTTCCAGCCGGTGCTCCATCCGGCGCTGCCGTCGGAGGAGACCGTCTTCTCCGCGGTGCGGCGCCACGACGTGCTGCTGTTCCACCCCTACGACAGCTTCCAGCCGGTGGTGCGGCTGCTCGAAGAGGCCGCGGTCGACCCGGAGGTGGTGGCGATCAAGACGACCCTCTACCGGGTCGGCGCCAATTCGCCGATCGTCCGCGCACTGATGAGCGCGCGCCAGAACGGCAAGCAGGTGTCGGCGCTGGTCGAGCTCAAGGCGCGCTTCGACGAGGAGCGCAACATCGTGTGGGCCAAGGCGCTCGAACAGGCCGGCGTCCACGTCGTCTACGGCCTGATGGGGCTCAAGACGCACGCCAAGATCTGCCTGGTGGTGCGGCGCGAAGAGGACGGCATCCGCCGCTACGTGCACCTCGGGACCGGCAACTACAACCCGATCACCGCCCGGCAGTACACCGATCTCGGCCTCCTCACCGCCGACCCCGACTTCGGCGCCGACGTCACCGATCTGTTCAACGCCTTGACCGGCTACTCGGAGAAGCACGACTACCGGCGTCTGATCGTCGCGCCGCAGCGGATGCGCGAAGAGCTGATCGGTCGCATCCGTCGCGAGGTGGCGGCCCACGAGGCGTCGGGCGACGGCCGTCTCGTCTTCAAGATGAACTCGCTGGTCGACAAGGCGTGCATCAAGGAGCTCTACAAGGCGTCGCAGGCCGGCGTGCGGATCGACCTGCAAGTGCGCGGCATCTGCTGCCTGCGCCCGGGCGTCCCCGGCGTCTCCGACACGATCCGGGTGACGTCGATCGTCGGCCGCTTTCTCGAGCACGCCCGCCTCTACTACTTCCGCAACGGCGGCGACGAGGAGCTGCTGATGGGCTCCGCCGACCTCATGCCGCGCAACCTCGACGGCAGGGTGGAGACGCTGTTTCCGATCGTCAGCCGGCCGCTGCTGAAGGCGGTCCAGCAATCGATCCTCGCGCCGCTGCTCGCCGACAACCGCAAGGCGCGGCAGCTGGGCGCCGACGGCAACTGGTCGCCGGTCGAGCGGGGCGACGCGCCGAAGCTCGACGCCCAGAAGGAGCTGCTCCAGACCGAGGGCGGCTGGCGTCTGGTCGATGGCTCGTGACCCTGGAATCGCCGTTTCCCCTTTGAACATGGACAGTTCGGGCGCTCGAGGCGGTTCGGCGATTGTGGAAAACGTTGTGCAAAAGGCCCCCGCGGGAACCGTCGGCGACCGGCGGGCTCGGCGGCAGGAGGGGTTGCGGCGAGGCGGCCCGGAAGCGAGAAGTCTTTTGGATTCAGCATCTTAAGGTCGTTTGTTACGTTTCTACCCGACTCGCCGCCACTCGAGGCGCCGGTTTTCCGCAGATTCGATCGTTCGTCCCGCCGGCGCGGCGTTCGAAAGTCCTGATCCTCACGGACTTAGATCCGCCGAGGCGGGCGTTGATAGGCTCCGCCGATGAGCGACTCCGACCTGCGGCG
>JBPEXA010000348.1:0-1836 GCA_052032135.1 Thermoanaerobaculia bacterium
CGGCAACGGCGCTCGTGGCGGCGACCCAGGCGGCCGCGACCGTCAGGGCAGCTCGTAGCGCCGGCGCTTGTCCCACAACGTCTTCCGGCTGATGCCGAGGATCTCGGCGGCCTTTCCCTGGTGGCCGCGGGTGAAGCGCAGCACCTGCTCGATCTGGCGTTTCTCGACCGCCGCGAGCGACTCGGGCGTGCCCCCGATCGACGCCGGCGGCGGCGGGTCGAGCACCCGGGCGCGGGGAGCGGCGAGCAGCGCCCGCTCGAGCACGTTGCGCAGCTCGCGGAAGTTGCCCGGCCACGCGTACTCGAGCATCCACCGCACCGCGCGGTCCGACAGCTTCAGCCGACGACGGCCGGTCCGCTCCGCCAGGTCCCGCAGGCAAAAGTCGAGGGCGGCCGGAAGGTCGGGCGCCCGGTCGCGCAGCCCGGGGAGCTCGAAGGTGAGCACGTCGAGCCGGTAGAAGAGGTCGGCTCGGAAGAGCCCCCGCGCGACCCGTTCCGACAGGTCGGGGGCCGCCAGCGCGACGAACCGCACGTCGGCGGTGCGCTCGCCGCCGCCGAGCGGGTTGTAGCGATGCTCGGCGAGCAGCCGCAGCAGCTTCGGCTGGCTCGCCGCCGGCAGCTCCTCGACGTGGTCGAGCACCAGCGTCCCGCCCTCCGCCCGGCCGACCCTGCCGGGACCGCCGTCGGAGGCGCCGGTGAACGCGCCCGGCACGAAGCCGAAGAACTCGCTCTCGAACAGCGCGGTCGGGATGGCGGCGATGTCCGCTTCGACCAGCGGCCCCGCGCGGCGGTCCGACACCTCGTGCAGCGCACGGGCGAGGCTGCTGCGGCCGGTCCCCGGGCCGCCCAGCAGCAGGATCGGCGCGTCGGTGAGCGCCGCCCGCTCCATCTGGGCGAGCAGACCGGCCAGGCTCGGCGCCGCTCGACGGAAGGCGTCGAAAGCGGGCGAGCCGCTCACCGCAACGAGTCGGTCACGTCGTCGGCGTCGCCCCAGAGTCGCTCGAGCCCGTAGTAGCTGCGGGTCTCGGGGTCGAAGACGTGAATCACCATCTCTCCGTAGTCGAGCAGCACCCACTTGCCGTTCTGCAGTCCCTCGACGTGCAGCGGGCGAACGCCGAGGTCGCGCAGCGAGCTCTGCATCGCGTCGGCGATCCCCTGCACCTGGCGGGCGCTGCGGCCCGAGCAGACGACGAAGAAATCGGTGAAGTCGCTCACCTCGGCGAGCGAAAGGACCTTGAGATCGGACGCCTTGCGGTCGTCGGCGGCAGCGACGACGTCACGGAGCCTGCGCCGGATGTCGGGTCGCTGGGTGGCCGTGGCGCTCATGTATAGAGGCGGTACTTCCGGACGTAGTGTAGCACCGACGGCTCGAGCGCCCCCGTCGGCGGCGACTCGCCCGCCCGCAGACGGTGGCGGATCCCGGTCGCCGACAGGTCGACGGGCGGGTTGTCGATCCAGGTCACGACACCGAGCCGCTCCGCCAACTCCGGCGAGGCGTCGGCGGCGATCGAGCGCCTCGACCGGCGCGGCCGGCGGAGGACGGCGACACGGGCGAGCTCGAACAGCTCGTCCCAGCGGCGCCAGCTCTCGATCGCCGCCAGTGAATCGGCACCGATCAGCAGCCACAGCTCGGCGTCGCCAACCTCGGACCGCAGTCGCTCGAGGGTCTCGACCGTGTAGCTGGGGGCCGCCCGCATCTCGAGGTCGGAAACCTGGAGGCGGGGTTCGTCGAGGAGCGCCAGCTCGACCATGGCGAACCGGCGCGCGATCGGCGCCATCTCGACGTCCGGCTTGTGCGGCGGAGCGGCGGTCGGCAGATAGAGCACCCGGTCGAGGG
>JBPEXA010000349.1:0-2209 GCA_052032135.1 Thermoanaerobaculia bacterium
CGGACGCGGCGCCGGAGGCGGCGTCCGCAGAGCGGGAGCTGCCCGAGCGCACGCTGCCCGCCGACATGGCGATCACCCACGCCCGCACGGTCACCATCCTCGGCCGGCGGGTGCCCTACGAGGTGACGACCGGCACCCAGCCGGTCTACGGCGAGGACGGCAAGACCATCGCGGCGCTCCACTACACGTACTACGAGCGCACCGACGTCGCGGACCCGGCCCGCCGGCCGCTCTTCATCTCGTTCAACGGCGGTCCCGGCTCCGGTTCGCTGTGGATGCACCTCGGTTACACCAGCCCCAAGCAGCTGGTGATCGACGACGAGGGGTATCCGGTACAGCCGTACGGCGTGCGCGACAACCCGCACTCGATCCTCGACGTCGCCGACATCGTCTACGTCAATCCCGCCAACACCGGCTTCTCCCGCGTGCTCGACGACGAGATCGACCGCGAGACCTTCTTCGGCGTCGAGGCCGACATCACCTACCTCGCCGATTGGATCGACGTCTTCGTCTCCCGGCGC
This sequence comes from Thermoanaerobaculia bacterium, assembly GCA_052032135.1. GTDB lineage: Bacteria > Acidobacteriota > Thermoanaerobaculia > Multivoradales > JAHEKO01 > CALZKB01. The sequence goes on from JBPEXA010000349.1 coordinate 522, forward strand.
GGCCGCTGGCGCTCACCGAAGTACCTGATCGGCGAGAGCTACGGCACCACGCGGGTGTCGGGGCTGGCGGCCGAGCTGCAGGACCGCCATTGGATGTACTTGAACGGCGTCATCCTGGTGTCGCCGACCGGCCTCGGGATGGAGGCGGAAGGACCGCGCCCCCGCTCGCCGGTGCTGAAGCTTCCCTACTACGCGGCGGCCGCGCACTACCACGGCCAGCTCGCCCCCGACCTGCAGGCGCTCGAGCTCGCGGCGCTGCTCGAAGAGGTCGAGCGCTTCACCCTCGACGACTACCTGCCGGCGCTGTCCCGGGGCGGCTTCCTCGACGACGGGGTGAAAGAGGAGATCGCCCGCCGGGTCGCCCGCTACTCGGGCCTCTCCGAGCGCTTCGTCCTCGACCACAACCTGGCGGTCCCGGTGTCGGCCTTCTGGAAGGAGCTGCTGCGCGACGAGGGCTACACCATCGGCCGGCTCGATTCGCGCTACCTCGGCGTCGACCGCAAGGCGGCCGGTGAGCGCTACGACTATCCGGCCGAGCTGACCTCCTGGAACCACGCCTTCGCGCCGGCGATCAACCACTATCTGCGCGACGATCTCGGCTTCGACACCGATCTCCAGTACTACCTGTTCGGGCCGGTGCGGCCGTGGGAGGGGCGCGGCGAGCACGACGTCGCCGAGGAGCTGCGGCGGGCGATGGCGCAGAACCCGTTCCTCCACGTCATGGTGCAGTCGGGCTACTACGACGGCGCGACCGACTACTTCACCGCCAAGTACGTGCTGTGGAACCTCGACCGCAGCGGCCGGCTCACCGAGCGCATGCGCTTCGAGGGGTACGAGAGCGGCCACATGATGTACCTGCGGCTGGAGGATCTCGCCAGCTCCAACCAGCACATCCGCGAGTTCATCACCGCGACCACGCCGGCCGACGGCGAGCCGGCGAGCTACGGGAGGGTGGGAGGGCGCTGACGATCGCGCTGACGGCGTGGAGAGGCGCGGCGGTCGGTGTGATCGCCTGGGCGCTGGCGGTGGCCTCGGCCGCGCCGGTGGACGTCGACGACGCCGAGGTTCTGATCGCCGCCTCGATCGCCTGGCTCGAGGAGCTGGAGGAGCGGCATCGGTCGTCGGGGCGGCCGTTGACGTCGGCGGAGCGCCGGGCCCTGGGACCCTACTTCGAGGCGGCGCTGCTCGATGCCGCCCGGGTGGCGGTCGTCGAGCGGCTGGAGAACCCCGGCTTCTACCGCCAGTTCGTGGACGCCGGGCGACCGATCCCCATCGACTTCAGCCGCATGAGCGGGCTGTCGCTGGTCGACACGGTGCTGGTCGTCGAGTCGCGCGTCGGTCCCGGCTGGCTGCCACTCCTCTTCCACGAGCTGGTCCACGTCGCTCAGAACCGGGTGCTCGGCCTCGAAAGGGCGACGGCGACCTACGTCGAAGCCTTCCTGGAGCACGGGAGCTACCGGGCGATCCCGCACGAGGCGCAGGCCTACGAGCTCGCTGCCCGGTTCCGTGACGGCGGCCGTCCGTTCAGCGTCGAGGCGGAGGTCGAGCGGCGCTTCCGCCGGCGCTAGCGCGAACCTTCGGCGGCCGCCGTGCGTCGTCCCTGACGACGCTCTCCATGGAAGGAGTCCCTCGAATGCCCCGAGCATCGCTCGCCATCGTCGTCATCTCCGGGCTGCTCGCCTCTGGAG
>JBPEXA010000035.1:0-2302 GCA_052032135.1 Thermoanaerobaculia bacterium
GTCGCGCAGCAGCCGCTCGATGCAGGCCGCCAGCTGCTCGCTGTCGTCGATCGGCGACAGCAGCCCGGTGGCGCCGTCCTCGAGCCACTCGAGGATGCCGCTCACCGGCGTCGCCACCACCGCCGCTCCGCACGCCATCGCCTCGAGCAGCACGTTGGGGACGCCGTCCCGGTTGCCGTCGGGCAGGAGTCTCGAGGGGACGACGACGACGGTGGCGCGCCGATACCAGTCGGGGAGCTGCTCCTGCGTGGTGAAGCCGTGGAGGCGGATCCGCCCCTCGAGGCCGCGTTCGTCGATCGCCGCCCGCAGCTGCGACCGCAGGCGCCCGTCGCCCACGAGGTCGCACCGCCAGTCGCCGAGGTCGGCCGGCAGCCGGCCACACGCCTCGATCAGGGTGTCGAACCCCTTCTTCTCGGTCAGCCTGCCGACGGCGAGGATGCGCAGGCCGTCGCGCCGTCGCTCGCCGTGAGGTCGGAAGAGATCGGTGTCGATGCCGTGCCGGATCAGGCGCACGCTCTCGCGGCCGCCGTCGGTCGCCAGCTGTCGCAGGGTGTCGACCCCGTGCCGGTGGCAGCTGACCGCGAACTCGGCGCTCGCCAGCCGGCGCTGCAAGCGGGTCGGCGGTGCGGTGTAGAGATCCTTCGCGTGGGCGGTGAAGGAATAGGGGAGGCCGCTCAGCCTCTTGACCAGATGCGCCACGCGGAGCGGCTCGCCCGCGTAGTGCGCGTGGAGGTGGCGAACGCCGTCGGCGCGGCAGCGGCGATCGGCCCACACCGCCCAGCTCAACCGTCGCGCCCGCTTGCGAGCGACCGTCCAGCGGTCGCCGGAGGGGCGCCGCGCCCAGCGGAGCGCCGGGCGCGCGATCTCGCGACGGAGCAGGGAGAGGTAGCGGCGCCGTCGCCGCGCGGCGGCCACCAGATGATCGGCGAGCACCCCGGGGAGGCGCCGCCACCCCCAGCGGGCGGCATGGACCGGAGCGGTGACCGCGATCGTGGTGGCGTGCCGGACGGTGTCGGGGGGCGGCTTGAGGGCGAGGACGGAGAGCGGCAGGCCGTCCGCCTCCATGGCGCGGATCTCGTTGAGGATGAAGGTCTCCGAGACGACCGGAAAGGCCTTGACCAGATAGCCGATCCGCGCCCGGTCCATCTCAGAAGCTGTAGAAGAGGCCGGCCTCGACGACGTTGCCGTCGTAGTTGCGGTCGATGCGGGTCGAGTCGCCGTCGCGGTACATGTCGCGCAGGTAGAGGCCGAGGTGGCGACCGAAGCGCCATCGAAGGTTGAAGTTCAGGTCGTTGACGGTGTCGGAGCGCTGGAAGTTGCGGGCGTCGGGCGGCGCGTCCGGATACTCGCGATCCCGCTTGCGAAACCGCAGGAACCAGGTGACCGCATCGCTCGGCGCGCCCTCGAACGCGAGCTCGAGGCCGTCGCCGGTGCGGTTGTGCTCGCGACCGACGGCGATGCGCTCCTCGTCGAGCCAGGAGAGGCGGATGCCGAGGGTGGGGGTCGCCTGGAACCTGCCGGTGACCGACAGCTTCTCGATGTCGGCGTCCCGCTCGTCCTCGACGGCGTCGAAGTCCCACTCCGCCTCCTCCCATCGCAGTCGCACCCACCACCGGCTGCCGACGTTGACGCGCCACTGCAGGTCGAGCGCGCTCTCGTCGAAGAAGACCGCTTCGCCCGACTCGGCGAACAGCCGGTTGAGGAGGCGCGAGTGCTGCAGCGACCACCGGTGGCGGCCCCGCTTGTAGGTGCCCCCGACGCCGAACGTCTGATAGTCCGCCTCGTCGATGTCGCGGACGTCGACCGCGCTGCCGGTGAGTTCGAACTGGAACTCGCCGCCGGCGCCCTTCCACTCCTTCTCGAGCTGCAGGTAGCTCGACAGCAGATCCGACTCGGGCGCCGGGCTGGCTCCCCCACGGTAGAAGAAGTTGTCATGGCTGCCGGCGAGCACGCCGACCTCCCCCCGCCACGGTTCGGCACCGACGGCAAGAGGGGCGAGAGCGAGGGCGACGGATAGGGAGCAGCGGCGGAGGGTTCGGTGCATTCAGACGGCCCTACGAGAGCGGTTGTCGAGTCGACCGACCTGGCGGTGCGCCCAGTCGGTGAGCATCGGTGCGTGCTCTCGTGAATCGGACCGCCCGGCGTGAACGCAGGCGAGCCGGAGAGCCGCCGCGGCACGGTACCAGTGGAGGCGGTCCCAGTCGACCGAGCGCGCCACAACCTCGCAGTACGCCTCGACCAGCGGGCGCGCGAGCACCCGCCACCGGCCGTCGCCGCGGTTGAGGCCGTTCCAGTCGAGGTG
>JBPEXA010000350.1:0-5017 GCA_052032135.1 Thermoanaerobaculia bacterium
AGGCCGAGGCCGGTACCGGTGTCGTGGGTCGAGAAGTAGGGGTCGAAGATCTTCGACAGCTGCTCCGGCTCGATGCCCGGTCCGTCGTCGCGGATGAGCACTTCGGCGCCGTCGGGTCCCGTGCGGACGGTGATCGCGATCTCGCCGCCGCCGTCGACCGCGCGCAGGGCGTTCTCGATCAGGTTGCGCAGCGCCCGGCCGAACAGGCGGCGATCGAACGACACGGCGAGCGAGGAGACCTGTGGCGTGAAGTCGATCGTGACCCCCGGCGGCGGCGACGTCTGATAGCCGGCGACGAGATCGCCGACCGCCGCGACCAGGTCGCCGGGTCGCGGGTCGATCCTGGGGATCCGGCTGTAGGTGGAGAACTCGCTGGAGATCTCCCGCAGCTCCTCCACGTGGCGCAGGATGTTGGCGGTGCACTGCTCGAAGACGGCGTCGAAGTTGGCGGCGTCGCGCTGCCGCACCTCCCGCAGGTGCTCGGCCGACAGCCGGATCGGCGTCAACGGGTTCTTGATCTCGTGGGCGATGATGCGCGCCATCTCCGCCCACGCGTGGAGGCGCTCGCCGCGCACCACGTCGGTGACGTCCTCGACCACCAGCAGGGCCGCCGGATCGCCCTCCCCCGGCATCGGCACCCAGATCACCGACCACTCCCGCGGCTCCTGCTCACCGTCGTCGTCGGGCGCCGGCAGCGTCACCGTGCGGGCGCCCCCTTCCCGTCGCGAGCGCTCGAGCGCGGCGGCGACCGGTTGCAGGGATTCGGAGGCGCCGAGGGCCGCCTCGATCTCGCCGCCGATCTCGGTCCCCAGCAGCTCGGCGGCGACGCGGTTCTGCAGCAGCACCCGCCCCTCGGCGTCGATCGACACCACCGCCGCCTTGATGGTCTCCACCATCCGCTCGATCACCTGCTTCTCCGCCACCAGCCGGCGCCGTCCCTCGGCGATGCGCTCGGCCATGCGGTCGATCGCCTCCGCCAGGGTGGCGAGCTCGGCGTGGGACGGGCGCAGCCCGAGGCTCTCGGCTCCGGCGGCGATCCGCTGGGTGCCGGCGACGATCTCCTCGATCGGTGCCGTGAAGCTGGCGGCCAGCCGGCTGCCGAAGGCGACCAGCAGCAGCACCAGCAGCGCGGTGGTGAGGATCACCTGCCGCCGCAGGTCGGCGATGTCGGCGGCGACCGCCGCCTCCTGGGCGAGCAGCGGCGTCGACAGCAGATAGTCGGCCTCTTCCGGTTGCTGACCGGGGAGCGCCATCGGCGCGTACAGCTCGGTGTAGACGACGCCGGCCGCCTGCTGACGGCGGGAGGCGGAGCGCAGGCCTCGCAGCTTGAGGTCGGCGTAGATCTCCCCCGGGATGCGACGCGGCAGCAGGCCGGTGTCGAACAGCTCCGGCCGGCTCGACGCGTGCACCTGGCGGTCGGCGGCGTAGTAGAGGTTGATGTCGTGCTCGAGGACGCTCGACAGCCAGCCGAGCAGCGCGTCGTCGAACAGCGCGTCGAAGGCGATGCCGGCGTCTTGCGTCCAGGCGTACTCGCCGAGCACCCGCTGTGCCGAGGTGAGCGCGCCCCGCGCCTCCGCCAGCTTGTCCTCGGCGAGCCGGTCGCCGAGAGCGCGCAGCACCAGGACGTCGACCACCACCGCCGGCAGCAGCAGGAGCAACGAGAAGAGCAGTACCAGCCGGCGCGAGTAGGAGCGCCAGACGGCCCCCAGCTGGCGGCGGAACCGAGGCCGCGGCAGCCGCAGGAGGAAGAAGAGGCCGGCCAGCAGCGCGAGCGGTGCGAGGGCGCCGGCGGCATGGGTGCCGACCTGCGCCAGTCCTTGAACCGGCCCGAGCCGCGGCAGCAGGACCACCCGCACGCCGTCGGGCTCCGCCGCGCTCCAGGCGTCGTGGCGCCGGCCCTCGACGTCGAGCACGCCGCGACCGCTCTCGACCAGCGCCGGCGGTAGGTCGGGCGGATCGCTCCACGGCGAGATGCGGGCGCGATCGGGCGTCGAGTAGAGGGCGTAGCGCGCCGGCGCGAGGATCTCCTGCACCGCGCCGCGCCCGGTCGGCCCTCCGCGCAGCAGCTCGACCGGCGCGTTGTCGAGCGCGGGGTCGGCGAGCCGGTGGCCGGGGCGCACCAGCAGCCAGTAGTCGATCTCCCCCCACCGCTCGCCGTTCTCGACCACCGTCGCCCAGTCGCCGACCAGGGTGTGGTCCCACACCGGGCGATCGAAGACCCGCTCCGACGACTGCACCGTCGGGCGGCCGTCGGCGTCGAGCGGGATGCCGAAGGAGAAGAAGTGCCGCTCGCCGCCGGACGATCGCAGCGCGACCGCGGAGACGGCGCGCGACCGGGCGAGCGGCGATCGACGCCACACCTCGAAGGCGAGATCGCCGAGGTCGATGCTGTCGAGATCGGCCGGGGTCAGATCGGCGAGGTCGAGCTCTTCGAAGTGCGCGCGCAGCGCGGTCCGCAGCGCCGCGGTCTCGAGCGACGGTGGAGGCGCCAGGGCGGCGAGCGTCTCCGACTCGAGCTGGCCGCGCAGCCGCCAGCGGTGGACCGCTTCGTGCACCGTGGCTGCCGACACCGCCGCCAGCACGGCGAGGGCGGCGGCGGCGAGCGGCTCGCGGCGCGGCGCCCAGCCGCCGATGCCGCTGCACAGCATGGCGCCGCCGGCGGCCGCCAGCAGCAGCGCGACGGCGGTGAGGTCGAGCACCGCCGCCGCCGCGGCCATCAGCGCGATCCCCCCCCAGAGCCGGCGGTAGCGATGCGCGGGAGCCGCTCCCGCCCGGGCGTTGGCGACCGCGAACAGCCAGGTGAGGGCGGCGAACAGCAGGACGGTGCGGACGATCCACGCGTCGGGCGCCGGTGCCAGGCTGTCGCCGAGCGCGATCGGAGCGCGCCACTGAGCGATCACCGAGATCGCCAGCAGCGCGGCGATGCCGACGACCCCCCACACCGCCGGCCGGCGTGCCGGTCGGCTGCCGCTGCCGCCGGCGATCACCGCGATGGTCATCCATCCGGTCGCTCCCACCAGCAGCGCTCCTCCCGGCCCGATGCCGAAGGCGAGCGCCCAGACGATCGGCGCCGCCGCGGCGATCGGCCAGCCCAGCCGGCCTAATCGGCGGCGGCCGACGATGGCGACGATCAACAGCCAGCTGCCGAGCCAGACGAGGGTCGGTCGCCAGTCGTCGACCTGCCGCGGTCGGCGGGTGGTGAGGTCGGCGGTGTCGATCAGCAGCGTCGGGGTGTCGGGGAGCAGCACGGCGCCGCCGCCGCCGGGTCCGGTGTCGCCGATCGGCGCCAGGCTCCAACGGGTCCCCTCCTGCGCGCGGCCGGGCAGTGGGAAGGGCAGCGAGTCGGTGGCGAGGCTGGCGCCGGCGACGATGCGGTCGCCGCCCGGCACGGTCAGCACCGACAGCAGCGTCGCGGCGCTGACGCTGGCGCGATGAGCGCGCCCGGAGCGCGGCAGCTCTCGCGGCATCAGGGCGTGGCGCAGCCCGGGACCGGCCCACACCGCGATCTCGCCGTCGGCGTCGACGCGGTAGACGGTGACCCCCGGTCGCCGGTTGGCGGCGCGGTCGAGCGCGTCGAACTGCTCGCGACGGCTGCTCGACGGCCCGGCACGCTCTTCGGCGACCGAGGCGGCGATGCCGTCGAGCTCGTCCCACAGCTCGGCGTACCCGGCGCGGGCGGCCGACAGCAGATCGAGATGGCTCTCCGGCAAACGGCTGCGGGAGAGCTCGAGGCCGGCGGCCACCAGCATGCCGAGGGTGACCAGGGCGAGCACGACGCGCTCGATCACGCCGGTGCCGTCGCTGCCGCTGGCGCCTTCAGCCATCGATCCCGCCAACGCCCTCCGGCCGCTGGAACTTCCGCCGGCGGCCCAGGTCAGCTCCGCTGCATCGGCAGATCGAGCCCGGTGCGGCGCGCGCAGTCGAGCGCTTCCCGGTAGCCGGCGTCGGCGTGGCGGGCGACGCCGAGCCCGGGATCGCCGGTCAGCACGCGCTCGAGGCGAGCGGCGGCGGCGTCGGTGCCGTCGGCGACGATCACCATCCCGGCGTGGATCGAATTGCCGATGCCGACCCCGCCGCCGTGGTGCACGGAGACCCAGGTGGCGCCGTTGACGGCGTTGAGCAGCGCGTTGAGGACCGGCCAGTCGGCGATCGCGTCGGAGCCGTCGCGCATCCCCTCGGTCTCCCGGTTCGGCGACGCGACGCTGCCGCAGTCGAGGTGGTCGCGCCCGATGACGATCGGCGCCCGCACACGGCCGTCGGCGACCAGCTGGTTGAAGATGCGGCCGGCGCGGGCGCGCTCGCCGTAGCCGAGCCAGCAGATGCGGGCGGGGAGACCCTGGAAGGCGACCCGCTCCTGCGCCATCGGGATCCACCGGTGGAGGGCGCGATCGTCGGGGAACGCCTCGAGGATCGCCTCGTCGGTGGCGCGCAGGTCGGCTTCGTCCCCGGACAGCACCGCCCACCGGAAGGGGCCCTTCCCCTCGCAGAACAGCGGGCGGATGAACAGCGGCACGAAGCCGCCGATGTCGAAGGCGCCGGCGACGCCGGCCTCCAGCGCCTGGCCGCGGAGATTGTTGCCGTAGTCGAAGGTCACCGCTCCGCGGTCCTGGAGGGTGAGCATGTGGCGAATGTGGGCGGCCATCGAGGCGTCGGCGGCGGCGACGTAGGCGTCGGGGTCGGTCGCCCGCAGGTCGAGCGCCGCCGCCAGGTCCATGCCGTGGGGGACGTAGCCGGTGAGGCTGTCGTGCGCCGAGGTCTGGTCGGTGAGGATGTCGGGGGTGATGCCGCGCTCGACCAGGTGGGCGAGCAGATCGACGGCGTTGGCCTCGACGCCGATCGACACCGCTCGGCGCTCCTCTCTGGCGGCGAGCGCTTCGGCGACGGCGTCGGCGATCGACGGCGCGACGCGGTCGAGGTAGCGGGTCTCCAGCCGGCGGTCGATGCGATGCCGCTCGACCTCGGCGATCAGGCAGGCGCCACCGTTCATCGTCACCGCCAGCGGCTGGGCGCCACCCAT
>JBPEXA010000351.1:0-2495 GCA_052032135.1 Thermoanaerobaculia bacterium
GTAGGGCTCGGTGTTGGACGGCCGCACGTTGCACCACCAGTCGGGATAGGAGACGGTGATGCCGTCGAGGTAGTCGATCTCGGCGTCGGAGTAGCGTTCGGCCAGGGCGTCGATCTTGGCCTGCTTGTCCTCGACCTCGAAGTTGATCTCCGGGCTCTTGGCGTAGCGCTCGAGCGGCGCCACCAGCTCGGAGAGCGAACGGCCGCTGCGCCACAGCAGGTTCAGGATCTCGACCACCGCCAGGACCGCGCAGTCGGCGTAGTAGTTGTCGCGGAAGTAATAGTGCCCGGCCAGCTCGCCGCCGAAGACACCGTCTTTCTCGCGCAGGGTCGCCTTCATGAAGGAGTGGCCGACCCGCTCGCGCACCGGCACGCCGCCGTGCTCCTCGATGTACTCGGCCACCGCGCGCGACGAGCGCAGGTCGTAGACGATGACCGCCCCCGGCTCGCGCTCGAGCATCTCGCCGGCGATCAGGGCGGTGGCGAGGTCGCTGCCGATCGGGGTGCCGCTCTCGTCGACGAAGGCGGCGCGATCGGCGTCGCCGTCGAAGCAGACGCCGAGGTCGGCCCCGGCGTGGCGGACGAGCTCGCTCAGATCGCGGAGGTTCTCGAGCTTGAGCGGGTTCGCCTCGTGGTTGGGGAAGTCGCCGTCGAGCTCGAAGTAGAGGGGCACCAGCTCGATGCCGAGCTGCTCGAGCAGCGGCCGGTAGATGGTCCCCATACCGTTGGCGGCGTCGACCGCGACCTTCAGCCTCGGGGCGCCGTCGGGGCGCCGGAGGTGGGAGAGGACGTGCCGCTCGTAGTCGTCGGCGATGTCGCCGGTGCGGCGGCTGCCCGCCTCGGCGGCGAGCGGCAGGTCGCCGTCGGCCACCGCCTGCTCCATGCGGGCGATGCCGCTGTCGCCGGAGACCGGCCGCGCGCCGCGGCGGCTGAACTTGAGGCCGTTGTAACGGCCGGGGTTGTGGCTCGCCGTCACCTGTACGCCGCCGGCGCTGCCGAGGTGGCCGACCGCGAAGTAGTTCATCGGCGTCGTCGCCAGCCCGATGTCGAGGACGTCGAGCCCTCCGGCGGTCAGCCCGTCGATCAGCGCCTCCGACAGCGGAACGCTGCTGGCGCGCATGTCGCGGCTGACGACGACCGTCCGGTTGTCGCGGCGGTCGTCGTCGTCGAGCACGTGCTGGAACGCCATGCCGATCGAGCGCGCCAGCGTTTCGTCGAGCTGATCGGGGTAGATCCCGCGTACGTCGTACGCCTTGAAGATGCCTGCCATGGAGACCTCGCGAAAGGGGTCAGCCGAGCGTCGTCGCGCGGCTCTCGAGCTGCCGGCGGAAGCCGCGGACCCAGGCGCTCGCCTGCTCGAGGTGAGGAAGGTTGCCGCTCTCCTCGAACACCTCGAGCTCGGCGTGGGGCACCCGCTGGAGCCAGAGGTCGGCGGTCTCGATCTGAGGATGGTTGGCGCGCCGGCCCCACGCCAGCCAGAGCGGCTGGGTGACGCGCGGCAGCGCGTCGATCACCCGGTGGTTGGAGTAGCCGCTCAGGTAGGCGGCGAGCGCCAGGTGGGCGCCCGGTTGATGGCTCGAGCGATAGAGGTGCTCGATCTGGGCGGCGTCCGCCCGCTCCGGAGCGTAGAGCACCTCGCGGCGCAGGTACTGGCCGAGCGCGGTGCGGCTGGTGATCACGTTGAGCGCCGAGGTGCCGAAGATCGGGGTGCGCAGCACCCAGTGGACCAGCGCGTCCTTGAGGTCGGGCTCGTCCCCCTCGGTGTCGATGCCGGCGGGGACTACCAGGGCGAGCGCTTCGACGGCGTCGGGCTGGTCGACCGCCACCTGAACGGCGTAGGGGGCGCTCTGGCCGGCGGCGACGAGCGTCGCCCGCCGGCCGACGACGTCGGCGAGGAAATCGGCGATCAGCTGGACGTAGAGCTCGCCGTCGTAGGTCAGCTCCGGCTTGTCGGAGCGGCCCCACCCGAGCAGATCGACCGCGAACACCTCGTGATCGTCGGCGAGCTCGATCGCCGCCTGCCGCCACTCCTCGCCGTCGTGCCCGGGACCGAGCGAGTGGAGCAGCAGGAGCGGCTCGCCGTCGCCGAGCTGCTGGTAGGCGACCTCTCCGAGGCGCCAGGCGTAGCGGCGCGGCTCGCCCCAGGCGGCGCCCGGCAGCCGGCGGTTGCGGCGCGCGATCAGCGCATTGGCGAGCGCCGGGATGCCGACGGCGGCGCCGCCGACCAGCAGCCCTTTGAGCAGCCGGCTCCGCCGTCGCCGCTCGCGCCCGTCGCGCTTCGTTTCGGCCATCGACGGGATCCTATCAACCGCCGCCGCGGTGTAGGGTCGCGCGGTGTCCCGCGAGATCAGGGTGCTGTGGGTCGGGCGGCAACGCCCGGAGTGGGAGCGGTTGTGCGCCGATTACCGCGGGCGGATCGAGCGCTCCGTCGAGGTGCGGGACGTCGCGCTGCGCCCCGCCCGCGGCGACGACGCGCAGCGGGTCGAGCGGGAGGCG
>JBPEXA010000352.1:0-1754 GCA_052032135.1 Thermoanaerobaculia bacterium
CGCGAGGGGAGCGGCGCCCAGCCCTCGGCCGACGAGGCCGGTGAGCTGGTGGTCCAGGTCTTCTCGTCCAACGACGCCGACCAGGCGCGGCGGGTTCTCGGTCGGCTGGAGTCGGGGGGCCATCCCGCCTTCCTGTCGCCGGTCGAGGTCGACGGCCGCACCATGTACCGCGTGAGGATCGGCCCCTACAGCGAGCGTGCCGCCGCCGAGAGGGTGGCCGACACCGTCAAGCGGACCTTCAAGCTCGACACCTGGATCACCTCGAAGTCGACGTAGGGTGAAGGCCCCGGCAGCGGCCGCCGACCGCTTCCGGCGATGGCAGGCAGCGCCCGGCGTGGCGTCCCTGGCCGCGATCGCCGCCGGCGTCGTCTGGGCGTGGTGCTTCGACCGCGACGGCGGCCTGCTCGCCCCCTGGGGTGCGCTCGCCCCCCTGCTGTTGCTGCTGGCCGCGCCGCGGCCCGGCTGGCTCTCCTGGCTGCACGGCACCGCCTTCTGGCTCACCGGCCTCTACTGGATCCCCGCCACCATGGTCACCTTCGGTGGCGTGCCGCGGCCGCTCGCCGCCCTCGGTTGGGCGCTGCTGGCGGCCTTCCTCAGCCTCCTCTTCTGGCTGCCGTTCGGTTGGGCCGGCGGCCGGTTGTGGCGGGCCGGCGGCTGGCGGGCGCGGGCGGCGGTGCCGGCGCTGTGGGTGGCGCTCGAGTGGCTGCGCGAGTTCCTCTTCTCGGGCTTTCCGTGGAACCCCGCCTCCCACGCCGTCATCGGAGTGCCCGGGGTGCTCGATCTCGCGGCGTGGATCGGCGGCTACGGCATCGCCTTCCTGGTGGTCGCCGTCAACGCCGCGCTGGCAGTCGCGCTGCGCGACGGCGCCTGGCGCCCGCTCGGCGGGACGGTGGCGGCCGTGGCGGCGCTGCTGGTCGCGGCGGCGATCACGGCACGACACCCCCCTGCCGCCGGCGACCCCCAACCGGTCCGCGTGCTGCAGCCCAACATCCCCAACATGGTGCGCTACGACCGCGAGATCGCCGAGGCGAACTACCGGCGGATGCTGGCGATGACGCGGTCCGCCTGCGACGTCGAGGGGGCGCTGCTGGTGATGCCGGAGAGCGGTATCTGGCCGTACGAGGTCGCCCGCCATCCGTTCGTGCGCGACGACCTCGAGGCGATCGCCGCAGGCGGGTGCCCGGTCCTCGTCAACTCGATCACCCCGCAGGCTCCCGACGAGCCGTACCTCAACTCGGCGCTGCTGATCGACGGGAGGGGGATCGCCGGTCGCTACGACAAGCGGCAGCTCGTCCCCTTTGGCGAGTACGTGCCGTTCCGCGGCGTCCTGCCGTGGTTCGACAAGCTGGCGCGGGCCGCCGGCGACTTCGCGCCGGGGAGCGATCCGAGCCTGATCGACTGGGGCGGGCACCGCCTCGGCGTCGCCATCTGCTACGAGGTGATCTATCCGACGATCGTCGCCGAGCAGGTGCGCGCCGGCGCCACGCTGCTGGTGACGGTGGTCAACGACGCCTGGTACGGCGACACCTGGGCGCCGTGGCAGCACCTGCGCGGCGCCCGCTTCCGGGCCGCCGAGATGCGCCGCCCGCTGCTGCGCGCCGCGATCACCGGGGTGTCGGCCGTCGTCGACGCCGACGGCTCGGTGATCGAGCAGCTCGGCGTCGACCGCGAAGGGGTGCTCGAGGCGGCCGTCGCTCCCCGCACGGCGATCACCGCCTACGCCCGCGCTCCGTGGCTGGTGCCGGGGCTCTGCG
>JBPEXA010000353.1:0-4381 GCA_052032135.1 Thermoanaerobaculia bacterium
GCCAGCAGGGGCCGGACGCGTTCAAGGGGTCGCTGCGCAGCCGTGGCGACATCGACGTCGAGCGGATCGCCCGCCGCCACGGCGGCGGCGGCCACAAGAACGCCGCCGGCTTCGAGGTCGAGGGCGACGCCGACACGCTCACCGCGGACCTGGTCGAGGCGCTGCGGGAGGCGCTCGATTGAGTCGACCGACGACGAGCGGCCTGCTGCTCGTCGACAAGCCGGCCGGCTGCACGTCGCACGACGTCGTGCAGCGCGCACGGCGCATTCTCGGGGAACGGCGGATCGGCCACTGCGGGACGCTCGATCCGGGCGCCACCGGTCTGCTGCTGCTGACCGTGGGGCACGCCACCCGCCTCACCCGGTTCCTCATCTCCGCCCCCAAGGTGTACGAGGGGGACATCCGATTCGGTGTCGCCACCGACACCTACGATGCGCTGGGCGCGGTGACCGCGGAGGCGCCGATCGACGACCTCACCGATGCACAGGTCGGTGCGGCGATGGAGCGCTTCGTCGGCACCTACGAACAGGTCGCTCCGCCCTACAGCGCCAAGAAGGTCGAAGGGCGCAAGCTCTACGAGCTGGCTCGCCAGGGCGAGACGGTGCCGGAGTCGCGCAAGGAGATCACCGTCTACTCCCTCGAGCCGACCTCTTCGCTCGAGGCGGGAGTGGTGAGCGTCCGGCTCGGCTGCAGCTCCGGCACCTACGTTCGCAGCCTCGCCCACGACCTCGGCGCCGCGCTCGGGGTCGGCGGCCACCTCGAGTCGTTGCGGCGGGTGCGCATCGGCCCCTTCGACGTCGCCGACGCCATCCCGCTCGACGACCTCCAGGAGCGCGAGGAGCCGGCCGCCGGCTCGTCGTGGATCCCGTTCGACGCCATCGAGCTGCCCTTCGCCCGGCTGACGCTCGACGTCGGGCAGGGGGAGCGCATCGGTCACGGCCAGACGGTGCTGGTGCGCGACCTCGACGCCGAGGAAGGCGACTGGATCCAGCTGGTCGACGCCCGCGCCCGCTTCGTTGCGGTCGGCGTCGTCAACGAGCGCATCGGCCGCGGCGTCGCGGTGGTGCAACCGAGGATCGTCTTCCCGCGCTGAGGCGCTGTCCGGCGGGGCGCGCGAGGCCCGCGACTGTGCTATCCTCGCGCGCTGAAAGAAGAAAGCGGAAACAGCAAGTCGTAGGCATCAGGAGAACAACGTCGTGACACAAACCAAGGCCGCGAAGGCCCAGGTCATCGAGGACTACCGACTCCACGAGGGCGATACCGGCTCTCCGGAGGTGCAGGTCGCCCTCCTGACCCAGCGGATCAACCAGCTCACCGAGCACTTCAAGACCCACGCCAAGGACCACCACAGCCGGCGCGGGCTGCTCAAGCTGGTCGGCCGTCGGCGTCGGCTGCTCGACTACATGAAGCAGCAGGACGTCGAGCGGTACCGCACCACGATCGAGCGCCTCTCGATCCGCAAGTAGACCCACCCACCCACCCCGAGATCGCCTTCGCCCGCCGGCCGTGCCGGAACGCACCGCCGAGCCCGGGCGCGGCGACCGGAACCGACCCGCACGCAGGTGGGACGGAAACCGAGGAAGGAAACCATGAAGCACACCGAACAAGCCAGCGTCGGCCAGTCGACGCTCCACTTCGAGACCGGCCGCATCGCCAAGCAGGCGGACGGCTCCTGCATCGTCCGCTGCGGCGACACCATGGTGCTCAGCACCGCCTGCTGGGACAAGCACCCGAGCAACCGCGACTTCCTCCCCCTGACGGTCGACTACCGCGAGGGGACGGCGGCCGGCGGCCGGATTCCCGGCGGCTTCTTCAAGCGCGAGGGACGTCCGTCCGAGAAGGAGATCCTCACCTGCCGGATGACCGATCGGCCGATCCGCCCGCTGTTCCCCAAGGGCTACCGGCACGAGACGCAGGTCATCTCGTTCGTCCTCTCCGCCGACGCGGAGTACGACCCCGACATCCTGGCGATCAACGGCGCCGCCGCCGCGCTGGCGGTCGCCGAGATGCCGTTCTACGACCTGGTGGGCGCGGTGCGCGTCGGCCGGGTCGGCGGTGAGCTGGTCTTCAATCCGACCAACTCCTACCGTGAGGTGAGCGACCTCGATCTCATCGTCGTCGGCACCCGTGACGCCATCGTGATGGTCGAGGCGGGCGCCAACCAGCTGCCCGAGGACGTCATCCTCGACGCCATCTTCCAGGCCCACCAGGAGCTGCAGTCGGTGATCGACGCTCTCGAGCGGCTGCAGGAGGCGGTCGGCGTCCGCAAGCCGGAATGGGAGGTCCCGGACGACGTTCCCGCCGCCACGCGCGACAAGGTGCGCGCCGACATCGGCGAGGCGCTGGGCGCCGCGATGCGCACGGCCGGCAAGCACGCGCAGCGGCTGGCGGTGAAAGAGGTCGTCGACAGCTACCTCGAGCCGCTGACCGAGGACGAGGAGGCGACCACGCACGCTCTCGCCGCGATCCGTGATCTCAAGGAGGAGATCCTCCGCGAGTCGGTGCTCGAGCAGGGTGTCCGCCTCGACGGCCGCCGGCACGACGAGATCCGGTCGCTGTCGATGGAGGCGGGCCTGCTCCCCCGCACCCACGGCTCGGCGCTGTTCACTCGCGGCGAGACCCAGTCGCTGGTGACCACCACCCTCGGCACCGGCCGCGACGCGCAGATCATCGAGGAGTACGAGGGCGAGAGCCGCCAGCGGTTCCTCCTCCACTACTCGTTTCCCCCCTTCTCGGTCGGCGAGGTGCGCTTCCTGCGCGGCCCTTCCCGCCGGGAGATCGGCCACGGCGTGCTCGCCCGCAGGGCGCTCGCCCCGGTGATCCCGTCGGACGAGGAGTTCCCGTACACGCTGCGGGTGGTCTCCGAGATCATGGAGTCCAACGGCTCGTCGTCGATGGCGACGGTCTGCGGCGGCTCGCTTTCGCTGTTCGACGCCGGCGTGCCGATGCTCGCGCCGGTGGCGGGCGTCGCCATGGGGCTGATCAAGGACGGTGACCGCTTCGCGGTGCTCTCCGACATCGCCGGCCAGGAGGATCACTCGGGCGACATGGACTTCAAGGTCGCCGGGACGCGGGACGGCATCACCGCCCTGCAGATGGACATCAAGATCGCCGGCGTCACCCGCGAGATCATGCAGACCGCTCTCGAGCAGGCGCATGCCGGCCGTCATCACATCCTCGACGCGATGGAGAGCGAGATCGCCGCGCCCCGCGAGGAGCTGTCGCCCTACGCCCCTCGCCTGCACACCATCTACGTCGACAAGGAGAAGATCCGCGACATCATCGGCCCAGGCGGCAAGACGATCCGTTCGATCACCGCCGAGACCGGCTGCGAGATCGAGGTCAACGACGACGGCAAGGTGCTGATCGGCTCTCCGGACGGCCTCGCCGCCCAGCGGGCGATCGAGATCATCGAGCGGCTGACGGAGACTCCCGAGATCGGCAAGGTCTACACCGGCATCGTCCGCCGCATCGAGGACTACGGCGCCTTCGTCGAGATCCTCCCCGGCACCGACGGCCTGCTCCACATCTCCGAGATGATGCCCTACCGGGTGCGCGCCGTCACCGACATTCTCCAGGACGGCGACGAGGTCGAGGTCAAGGTCATCAGCATGGACGACGGGCGGGTCCGCCTGTCGCACAAAGCGGTGCTGATGGACGCCCCCGACTACGACCCGTCGAAGTACGAGGGGATGGGGTACGACGGTCCGCCTCCGGGTGGCAAGCCGGGCGGCAAGGGCGACCGCGGACGGGGACGGCCCGACCGCGACCGGCGGCCTCGCCGCCACGCCCGTAGCGGCCGCCGCAACTGAGCCGGTTCATGGCGCTGCGGGTGTTTCTTATACTCGCAGCGCCATGACCTCGTCGCCCCTGGTGCTGGTCGTCGACGACGACCGCGGTGTCCGGCGCCTGGT
The DNA here is from genome assembly GCA_052032135.1 of Thermoanaerobaculia bacterium. Taxonomy (GTDB): domain Bacteria; phylum Acidobacteriota; class Thermoanaerobaculia; order Multivoradales; family JAHEKO01; genus CALZKB01. The sequence continues at coordinate 3,915 of JBPEXA010000353.1, forward strand.
GGCGCATCAGGTCGGTCGTCTCGGCTACGCCACCGAGCGCGCGAGCGACGCGCCCTCGGCGCTCGAGGCGGCGCGCGGTCACGTCGGCCGGCTCGCGCTCGTCATCTCCGACGTCAACATGCCGCAGATGAGCGGTGTCGAGCTGCTGCGGGAGATCAAGCAGGTCGACGAATCGATCCAGGTGGTGATGATGACCGCCCTGAGCGATCTCGACACCGTCCGCGAGTGCCTCCGCGAGGGCGCCTGCGACTACCTGATCAAGCCGTTCGACACCGACGAGCTCCACCGCACGGTCGACCGCTCGCTGGAGCGCTTCCGGCTGCTCGAGGAGACGCGCGCCTACCAGCTGCGCCTCGAGCAGATGGTGCGCGATCGCACCCGCGAAGCGCGGGAGACGCGCGACATCGCGCTGCTCACGCTCGGTCGACTCGCCGAATCGAGGGATGCCGACACCGGGCGACATCTCG
>JBPEXA010000354.1:0-5949 GCA_052032135.1 Thermoanaerobaculia bacterium
GGGCGCGCCGCGGAGACGACGCTGATCAGCGTCGACTTGCCGGCGTTCGGCAGCCCGACGAGCCCGACGTCGGCCAGCAGTTTCAGCTCGAGCCGCAACGATCGCACCTCGCCGTCCGCCCCGGGGTCGGCACGCCGGGGAGCCTGGCGAGTCGGCGACTTGAAGCGGGCGTTGCCACGGCCGCCACGACCGCCGGCGGCGACCCGCAGCGACTGCCCGTCCTCGACGATCTCGCCGAGCAGCTCGCCGCTCTCGAGGTCGGTGACCACGGTGCCGAGCGGCACCTCGACCGTCAGGTCCTCGCCGTCGCGCCCGGTGCGGTTCGAGCCCTCGCCGTGGCCGCCCCGCTCGGCGCGGTAGCGCGGCTGGTAGCGGTGCTGCTGGAGCGTGTTGAGCTGCGTGTTGCCGCGCAGGACGACGGCGCCTCCGTCACCGCCGTCGCCGCCCGCCGGGCCGCCGCGGGGGACGAACTTCTCCCGCCGGAAGGCGACGCAGCCGTTGCCGCCGTCGCCCCCCTCGACGTGGATGACCGCCTCGTCGACGAAATTCACGCCGTCCCCCCTGCCGCTCGACCGCCGAGGCGACGGCGGAGCTGCGGCGAGGGCCGCGCCGTCAGTCGGCGGCCAGGACGTTGACGTAGGTGCCGAGCCGTCCGCGGTCGCGGAACTCGACGACGCCGTCGATGGTGGCGAACAACGTGTCGTCCTTGGCGCGCCGGACGTTGGCGCCGGGGAAGAACTTGGTGCCGCGCTGGCGCACGATGATCGTGCCGCCGGTCACCTTCTCACCGCCGAAGCGCTTGACTCCGAGATGCTGGGGATTGGAGTCGCGGCCGTTGCGGCTCGAGCCCTGTCCTTTTTTGTGTGCCATCTGCTCCCAACCTCTCGGTCAAACCTCGATCGAGTCGATGCGGACCCGCAGCAGCTCCTGGCGGTGGCCGCGCAGGCGCTTGTACCCCTTGCGCCGCTTCTTCTTGAACACTCGGACCTTGGCGCCGCGGACGCGGTCGACGAGCTCGCCGGAGACCGACGCGCCGTCGACCAGCGGAGTCCCGACGCGCGGAGAACCGTCGCCGCCGATCATCAACACGCGGTCGAACGTCACCGTGTCGTCCTTCTTGCCGGACGTCTCGGTGAGCTCGATGTCGATGACGTCACCCTTCTCGACGCGGTATTGCTTACCGCCACTCTCGATCACTGCGTACATGGATGCGATCTCCTTCGCGCCGGCTGGCGCAGGAGGGCGGAAAATAGCAGAAGGGGACCCCACGGTCAACGCGGCGGTCCCCACCGCCCGCCGCGGCCAGAGCCCCCACCGCTAGAGCCCCCACCGCTAGAGCCCGCAGCCGCTGGAGCCCGCTGCCGCTAGAGCCCGCTGCCGCTAGAGTACGGGCTCGATGCTGCTGCGGCTGTTCGGACGGGTGACCCGATGGCGGCTCGGCCGGCAGGGGATCCGCCCGTGCCGTCGCCGGCTCGGCGAGTTCGACGTCCGGCTCTACCAGTCGGAGGACGGCGCGGCGGCCGGCCGACCGCCCTGGCTGCTCCTCCACGGCCTCGGATCGACGGCGATGACCTGGGGGCCGACGCTGTCGGCGCTGCGCCCGCGCTGCCGGCTGTGGGCTCCGGAGCTCTCTTCGCTGGGAGGCACCACCGGGCCGACGCCGGGGATGGACGTCCGCCAGGCGACACGGGCGATGGGGGAGCTGCTCGAACAGCGAGCGCCCGATGGAACGGCCACCGTGTGTGGCATCAGCCTCGGCGGCTGGGTCGCCGTGCGGCTGGCGCTCGAGCGACCGGAGCTCGTCGGCCGACTGGTGCTCATCAACTGCGCCGGCTTCCGCGACCAGGACTGGGAGGCGGTCGAGCGCCGGGTCACCGTCGCGACCATCGCCGACGTCGAGCGGCTCTACGACGCCCTTTTCATCGACACGCCGCGGCTGCTGCGATGGTCGAAGCGGGCGTTCCTGGAGGCGTACACCTCGCCGGCGGTGCGCCACGTCCTCGCCAGCCTGAGCGCCGACGACGCCTTCGGCGAGGAGGAGCTCGCCACCATCGAGCGATCGACGCTGCTGATCTGGGGGCGTCGCGACGGCCTCTTCCCGATCGCGGTCGGCCGCCGCATGGCCGCGGCGATGCCGGCCGCCCGGATGGTCGAGCTCGACGCGGCGCACGCGATGCACTGGGAGTTCCCCGATAGAATGAACGAGGAGATTGTCCGCTTCGCGCAGGAGAGCGGAACCCCGAGCTGATCATGGCCAAGCGCAGCCTCGCCTCCCCCGACTACGTCATCTGCTGTGACTGCGAGACGCCCTGCTACGTCTTCGAGTGGGGCGACGGCGTGGTCACCGAGGCGGTCTGCGAGGTGTGCGGCAACGAAGAAGAGGGGCTGTTTCTCAGCGAGGAAGAGTACGAGGCGTACGCGCACAGCGACGCCTGGACCTACGAAGGTCGCTGAGGGGAGCCGGCCACCTCGCGCACCGGGGGCGCGGAGCGCTCGCCGGTGGCGGCCAGCGGCAGGGTGACGCGCACCGTCGTTCCCACCTCCGGAGCGCTCTCGAGCTCGGCGTCGCCGCCGTGATCCCGCGCGATCCGCCGCACCACCGCGAGGCCGAGCCCGGTGCCGCCCCGCCGCGTCGAGAAGAAGGCGTCGAACGCCTGCGCCCGCTCTTCCGCGGACATGCCGACCCCGCGGTCGCGCACCTCGAGCAGTAGTCGTCGATCGTCTCGGGTGGCCGCCAGCTCGATCCGCGGCGACGGCTCCTCACCCGGCGCCGCGGCGAGAGCGTTCTGGACCAGGTTGATCAGCAGCTGCTGCAGCTGGGCTCGATCGGCGTCGATCGTCGCCCCCCCGCTGCGATCGGCCAGCTCCAGCCGCGCCCCGCGGGCGTCGAGCTCGGGCGCCAGCACGTCGACGCACGCCTCGAACAGATCGGTCGCGGTGGTCGGCTTCCGCTCCAGCCGACGAGGACGCGCGTAGAGCAGGAAATCGGTGACCAGCCGCTCCAGGCGCCCGATCTCGCTGCGGGTGAGGCTCAACAGGCGGCGATGCCGGCTCTCGGCCGGCAGCTCTTCGTCGAGCAGCTGCATGTTGAGGTTGAGCGAGTTGAGGGGATTGCGGATCTCGTGAGCGAGCCCGGAGGCGAGCGTGCCGATGGTCGCCATCCCCTCCGCCTCCGCCGCCTGCGCCTCGAAGCGGCGGCTCCGCCGCCACAGCCACCACGACAGCGCGGTGCCGCCGATCAGCACCAGCAGCGTCACGATCGCCACGATCGTCGCCTGCTGCACCAGGTCGCGGCGCAGCACGGCCGCCCGGCTCTCGAGCTCGCCGCGACTGATGCCGATGCGCAGCATGCCGATCTCGCCGATCGGAACCTGGACGTCGAACGTCGCTTCACGCTGTGTCGACGTCTGCTCGACGACCGGAGGCACCTCGCGCACGCCGTCGATCGACGGCGTCGGCGCCAGCGGGAAGGTCCCCTCGGCGCGGCCGCGGAAGACCAGCGTCCCGTCGCGATCGAACACCTCGACGTCCTGGACCACCTCGCGCTGGGTGAGGACCGAGTCGATGTAGGTCTGGGTCTCGCTCTCGAGGGCGACGGCGGTGTAGAGGTCGGCGCCCTGCTCGGCGGCGCGATCGGCGAGCCGGTCGGCGACCCCCTGCGCCTCGAGCCGTGTCTCCAGCAGCACGCGGTCGATCTCGCGCTGGGAGAGCGACCGGAAGATCAGCCATCCGAAGAGGCCGAGGTCGAAGAGGATGAAGACGCCGAGAGCGATGGCGCCCCACAGCAACCGGCGCGGCCCGAAGCTCGGCGGTCTGCTCATGCCGCGAGCAGCGTAGCAAAGGGCCACCGCGGTTTCGTATAGAATCATGGTCATTCTCCAGCATCTCTCTAACGCGGCCTTCGTCCGCTCCGCCTGCTGCTGCGCCACCGCGCTGGTCCTGATCGCCGGCTGCGGAGCGGATGCCGACCTGCCGCGGAGCTCGGTCACCGTGCTGATCCCTTCCGAGCCGGCGGGGGTCAACGAGCTGGTGTCGGGAGGCGACCGCACCACCCAGGACGTCATCGACCGTCTCTTCCTCCACCTGTTCGAGGAGCAGCCCGACTTCCGGGAGGGGCCGCCGAGCTTCGAGCCGTCGCTCGCGGAGTCGTGGTCGTGGTCCGACGACCGTCTCGAGCTGCAGCTCACCCTCCGGGACGGGGTGCGCTGGAGCGACGGCGTCGAGCTGACGACCGCCGACGTTCTCTTCACCTGGCGGGCGCAGACCGACCCCGCCGTCGGCTGGCGGTACTCGGGTCTCAAGGACGCGATCACCGCGATGGAGGCCGTCGACCACCGCCGTCTGCGGGTGCGATTCGATCGCGCCTACCCCGGACAGCTCGCCGATCTCAACCAGGGGGTGATCCTCCCCGCCCACGCCTGGTCGCGCCTCCCCTTCTCCCGATGGGCGAGCGAAGCCGGCTGGTTCGAGCGCCACCTGGTCACCAGCGGCGGGTGGCGACTCGCCGCCTGGGAGCCGCAGCAGCAGGTGGTCCTGGAGCGCAACCCGGACGATCACCGCGCGCCGCCCATCGACCGACTCGTGCTCCGGGTGGTGCCGCTGCGACGCCATCGTGTCGCGGCGCTGGCGTCCGGCTCCGCGGACTACGTCGGCCACCTCACGCCGGACGAGGCGGCGCTGGTCGCCGATCACGAGGAGGTCGTCGTCCGCCGCTACTGGCACCGCCAGTACGACTACATCGTCTGGAACCTCCGCCGGCCGCAGTTCGCCGACGCCGCCACGCGCATCGCCCTCGCCACGGCTCTCGATCGGCGGGCGATGATCGACGCCCTGTGGAACGGCGACGCCGAGATCGGCGTGTCGCCGATCCTCGCCTCGGTGTGGGCCCACGACCCGTCCCTCGACCCGTGGCCGTACGACCGGCGGGCGGCGTCGCGGCGGCTGCGGGACGCCGGCTGGCGTCGCGATGCCGCCGGGCGGTGGGAGCGCGACGGCGTACCGCTCGCCTTCCGCATGCTGGTCAACACCGCCAACCCGATCCACGTCGACGCCGTCGCGATGGCGGCCGAGGGTTGGCGCGCCCTCGGCATCGACGTCGACGTCGAGCGGCTCGACTTCGGAGCCCTCGTCGCCCGCCTCGACGCCGCTCGGTTCGATGCCGCCATCGGCTCGTGGGGGATCGACACCTCTCTCGACCTCGGCTACGCCTTCCACAGCGACGCGATCGACGACGGCTACAACTCCGGCGGCTATGCGAACCCGGAGGTCGACCGGCGGATCGATCGCCTGCGGACCGTGCTGCCGATCGACGAGCGCCGGCGCCTGCTCCACGAGCTGCAGCACCTCCTCCATCGCGACCAGCCCTACGCCTTCCTCTGGGAACCTCCGCGCTACGACGCTCATCACCGGCGGCTGGACGGCGTGCGGCCCAACGCCCTGAGCACCCTCTTCCGGGTCGACGAATGGCGGTGGCGCGACCGCTGATCCGGTGGGCCGCGCGCGTGGCGTCCGGCGCGCTGGCGGTGTGGGCGATGGCGACGGTCGCCTTCTTCGCCGTCCGCGTAGCGCCCGGCGATCCGGCGCGCCCGTTCGACCCCGACGTTCCGGCCACCCAGCGAGCGGTGCAGCAGCGCCTCTACGGGCTCGACCGCCCGCTCGCCGCGCAGTACGGCGCCTGGCTCTCCGGCGTGGCGACCGGCGAGCTCGGCTGGTCGTACGACTACCGGCGACCGGTCGCCACCGTCCTCGGGCGAGCCGCGGTGCCGACGGTGACGCTGATCGCCGCCGCCCTCGCCCTCCAGACCCTCTTCGGCCTGACGCTCGCGGCCGCCGCGAGCCGGCGTCGGCGCCGGCGGCGCTGGCTCGATGCCGTCGTCGCCCCGCTGCACGCGGTGCCGTCCTTCTGGCTCGGCCTGGTGGTGATCGCCATCGCCGGCACGTTGGGCATTG
>JBPEXA010000355.1:0-10887 GCA_052032135.1 Thermoanaerobaculia bacterium
TGGACGCGGAAGCCCCGCCGCGCGAGGCCGCTGGCGATCTCGTGGTGCCGTTGCCAGGTGAAATGCCAGTGCACCGACGACACGATCACCAGATCGATCGGGCTGCTCATGCCGTCCGCCGGCTCTCGTAGCGACGGCGCAGCGGCCAGGTGAGCGCCGCGACGCAGGCGCGCCGCGCCGCCGGCATCCTCGTCCGCCACGCGTCGTCGGCGCGGATCTCGACGGCGTCGCTCTCGAAGCGCATCGGGTTGCCGGAGAGAATGTGGGTCTCGCGGTCGAGCGCCGCCCGGGCGCCGTCGAGGAACGTCAGGTCGGCCTCCTCGACACCGGTCCAGTCGGTGACCGCGCGCAGCGACGCCCGCGGCCGCTCGACGAGATCCTCGTACCGCAGATGGAGGTAGGCGGGAGCGGCGCGACCGGCGCGCTCGGCGAGCAGATTGCTGTACCACCACCGCCAGGCGACCGACAGCGGGCCGTGGCGGTGCATGTACACCTCCCGGTCGACGAACTCCGGCCGTCGCTTGCGGCGGCCCCAGGAATGGGCGACGGCCCGCGGGTCACGGGTCAGGTGCAGAACGCGGACGTCGATCTCCGGCAGCCGCAGCAGAAAGAAGAGCGGTCCGAGATCCTTGGACGCGTCGACCACGACCCGGCAGTCGCTCCGCCGGGCCACCTCGGTGTAGATCGCCGACCAGACCGTCGCGTAGGTCGCCACCCACGCCTCGAACTGGGCGCTGCCGCCGCGCTCGAGCGACCGGACGTGGCGGATGCGGGCGACGCGATCGCGCAGCCCGCGCAGCTTCTCGAGCTGGGAGGGCGTCCGCTCGACGACGGCGTCGAGCAGCGGCGTCCAGAACGGGCAGGCGGCGAACGAGCGACCACAGCCGCACAGCTCGTCGTCGGCGCCGAGCAGCGCGCCGGTCCTCCACAGGTGGTGGGCCTCGCCGATCGAGGCGACGCCGTCGACCTGGCCGAGCAGGCGCGCCAGCAGGGTGCTGCCGCTGCGCCCCAGCCCGGCGATGTAGACGACGCGGATCACGACCGCCGCAACAGCTTGGCGACGAGGATGCGATCGGCGAGGTCGAAGGCGGCGAGACGCCACCCGGCGAGGGTGAGCAGCCCGCCGCCGGCCAGCACCGTCGCCACGGTGGCGACCGACGGCAGCTCGACCGCCCGCCACAGCAGACCGGCGCCGACCACTGTCGCGACGACGATCGCGACGCGCGCGAAGCGTCGGTCGTAGGGCCACAGATCGAGTGTGCGGCGGACCGCGATCAGACCGGAGGCGTAGAGCATCGCCAGCGACACGGTGGTGGCGACGGCGGCGCCGGCGAGACCGAAGCGCGGGATCAGCACGACGTTGAGCACCACGTCGCCGGCGAGTGCCGCCAGCGAGAGGCCGAGCCAGAGGTTCTGACGACCGGCCATCATCAGCAGGTAGCCGACCGCTCCGGTGACGACGCTGGCGAGCTGGCCGACCACGAGGATCATCAGCGGCACCGCGGCGGGCTGGTAGGCGGCCCCGAACACCGCGTCGACGCTCGCCTCGGCGAAGAGCAGGCAGAGGACAGCGCCGGGCAGGACCGCCAGCATCCCCCACTTGGTGGTCACCCGGAACAGCTCCTGGAGTCGTCCCGTCTCACCTCGATCGAGCAGCCCCGCGATCATCGGTCCGAAGATCGCGGCGAACGCTCCCAGGATGACGGCGAAGATGCCGGAAGCCTGGGCCGCCACCTGGTACCAGCCGACCGCCTCCTCGGTGAGATAGTAGCCGACCAGCAGCCGGTCGAGCCACGTCATCGTCACGCCGACGGTGCCGGCGAGAGCGGTGGGCACCGAGTAGGCGAGCAGCTCGCCGCGACCGACCGTCCGCGCCGGCTCCGCCACCTCCGCCTGCGGGAACCAGCGGTACGCCCAGACGACGGCCGCGCCCCCCATCGCAGCGAACGAGACGGCCGCCGCCACGCTCGCTTCGACCACGCCGCCGCCGGTCGCCAGCAGCGCCGTCGCCAGCACGGTGAAGACGAACGGCTGCCCGAAGTCCTCGATCGCCACCGAAGCCCGCAGGTCCTGCGAGACGCGGGTCGCCGCCGCCGCCACCCGCAGCAGCGCGGCGCCCGGCAGCGCGATGCCGAAGACGACGAGCACGGTGAGCAGCCGCGGGTCGTCGGAGAGCCGCCCCGCCATTCGCGGGGCGCTGACCAGAAAGGCGACGGCGACCGTGATGGCGCCGACGGCGGTGATCGCCAGCGTCCGGTTCAGCAGCGCGCGGCCGCCGGCGCCTCCCCGCCCGCGGACGATCGAGCCGAAGCGCTGCACCCCGTTGTTGAGCCCGGCGGTCGCCGGCAGCGTCAACAGCCGGAACGCGCCCCAGCCGAGGGCGTAGAGGCCGAGCCCGGCGGGCCCGAGCCAGCGGGCGAGCACCACCTGACCGACGAAGTTGACGACCCGCCCGACGCCGCTGCCGGTCAGCGCCAGCAGCGCCCCGACCCCGAGCCGCGCGAGAGCGGCGGTGTCGGCTGCGGTCGGGGCGGAGCCGCCGTGCCGGACTCTAGACCTCCCGGGCCCCGATGTAGCCCTCGTGCTCGAGGTGGAGGATGATCTGTTGCGCCGTCTCCTCGGGGGTCAGGTCGCTGGTGTCGATCACCACGTCGGCGTCATCCGGCACCTCGTAGGGGTCGGAGATGCCGGTGAACTGCTCGATGACGCCCGCCCGCGCCTTGGCGTAGAGCCCCTTGCGGTCCCGCTGCTCGCACACCTCGAGCGGCGTGGCCACGTGGATCAGCACGAACCCGCCACCGGGCTCGACCTCGGCTCGCACCTCTTTGCGGACCTGATCGTAGGGAGCGATCGGCGCGCAGATGGCGATCCCGCCGTTCTTGGTGATCTCCGACGCCACGAAGCCGATCCGGCGGATGTTGAGATCGCGGTGCTCCTTGGAGAAGCCGAGCTCCGACGACAGGTTCTTGCGCACGATGTCGCCGTCGAGCAGGGTGACCGGTCGCCCCCCCATCTCGAGCAGCTTGACCCGCAGCGAGTTGGCGACCGTCGACTTCCCCGACCCCGACAGACCGGTGAAGAAGACCGTGAAGCCCTGCTGGCTGCGGGGCGGATAGGTGCGTCGCAGCTCCTCCCCGACCTCGGGGAAGGTGAACCACTCCGGAAGATCGCGACCCTCCGCGAGCCGCCGCCGCAGCTCGGTCCCCGAGATGCTCAAGGTCCGCGTCCCCTCCGGCACATCGTCGACCGGATAGTACGCGTCACGGTCCTCGACGTAGACCATCATGCGGAACGGCACCATCTCGATGCCGAGCTCCGCCTCGTGCTCGCGAAGGAGATCCTGGGCGTCGTACGGCCCGTAGAACGGGCGCCCGTCGGCGTCGTTGCCGGGCCCGGCGTGATCGCGACCGACGATCAGGTGGCTGCAGCCGAAGTTCTTGCGCACGATGGCGTGCAGCAGCGCCTCGCGCGGGCCGCCCATCCGCATCGCCAGCGGCAGCAACGCCAGCATCGCCGTGTTGCGCGGGTAGCGCCGGACGAGCCGCTGGTAGCAGCGCACCCGCGTGTAGTGGTCGACGTCGCCCGGCTTGGTCATGCCGACCACCGGGTGCACCAGCAGGTTGGCTTCGACGTCCTTGGCGGCGGCGAGCGTCAGCTCGAAATGGGCGCGATGCATCGGGTTGCGGGTCTGGAAGGCGACGATCCGCCGCCAGGCGAGCCGCTCGAACCGGCGCCGCAGGTCGGCGGGTGTCGCCCGTAGCGAAACGAAGTCGTAGTGGGTCGGCAGCTGCATGCCGAGCAGCCGGCCGGCGACCGCGACCGGGTTCGAGCGGTCGAACAGGTAGGCGACCGCGGGGTGCTGGCGATCGTCGGTGCCGTACACCCGCAGCGCCTCGGCCTTGCGGTCGATCTCCCACGCCTCCTCGACCTCGATCGCGGCGAGCATCACCCCCTCGGGATCGCGCAGCGCCAGCATCGAGCCGGCGTCGAGCACGGCGGCGGTTTCGCGATCGACGTCGAGGGTGATCGGCAGCGGCCACAGGGTGCCGTCGGCGAGCCGCATCGACTCGCAGACCGCCTCGTAGTCCTGCTTGCCGAGGAAGCCCTTGAGGGGCGAGAAAGCGCCGTTCATCAGCAGCTCGAGGTCGCACATCTGCCGCGGCGTGAGATCCCAGCTCGGCCAGTCGACGGACGCTGCCGTGAGGTCCGCCCGCTCCTCGTCCGGCAGGACGAGGTCGACCAGCGCGCCGCCGTGCGGCGTATTGAGGCGATCGGACATGGATGGAACTCCTCGATGTGCCGGCGCGCACCGCTTCCCTGACGAAGCTCGGTGGGACCAGCCTGGTGTTCGGAGAGACGGCCACCGTCGGCGGCCGGCCCGGAGGATAGCAGCAATCGCGATGCGATGGGATAGCCTGCCGGCGGACCGCCGGACCCCGTGATGGCACCTCCGCCCACCGACCGACCCGCCGACGGATCGCCCGGCCTGCTCGACGTCGCGACCCCGGTCGGCCTCTGGCTGCTGGCCGTCGCGCAGCCGCTGTTCGACGTCGTCGTCGGCCATCCTCCCTTCCTCGTCGCCCATCGGGCGACACCGGCCGGCGCGCTCGCCGCCGCCGCGGTGATCGGCTGGCTGCTGCCGCTGCCGGCCGCGCTCGCGACCGCCTGGCTCGCCCGCACGGCCGGCGGCCGCCGACGGGCGACCGTGGTCTTCGCCTCGCTCGCCGCCGCCGCGGTGGCGCTGCAGCTGGTGCGCGACGCCTCTACCGCGGTCGCCGGCGTCGCCGCCGTCGCTGCCGCCACCGTCACCGCCGCCGCCCTCCGCGCCCCCCTCCTCCTCCGCGCCGTCCGGCTCCTGGCGGTGGTCGCGCTGCCGCTGCCGCTACTGTTCGTCGCCCGCGCCTGGCCGACGCTGTCGACCGGCGCCGCCGACACCGAGCGTTGGGGGCGGGCGACCCAGCCGCGGCCGGTGATCGTGGTGCTGTTCGACGAGTGGCCGCTGGTGTCGATGCTCGCCGGCGAGACAGAGATCGATGGCGGGCGATTCCCCAACGTCGCCGCCTTCGCCCGCGAGGCACTCTGGTTCCCCGAGGCGACGACCGTGGGCGGCACCACCGCCCTCGCCACGCCGGCGCTGCTCACCGGTCGCTGGCCGGAGGAGGGCCGTCAGGCGACGTTCGACGACTGGCCCCGCAACCTCTTCACCCTCCTCGCCCCCGACTACGAGCTGCGGGTGATGGAGTCCTCCGCCCACCTCTGCCCCGATCGCCTGTGCGGCTCGGAACGGCCGTGGACGCCGCGATCGACGACCGCCCTCGTCGCCGACATGGGGGCGATCGCCCTCCAGCGCATCGCCCCGCGAGCCCTCGCGCGCCATCTGCCGACCGTCGACGCCGACTGGCGAGGCTTCTGGACGTCGGACACCGTCACGGACGGCGCGGTCGACGACGACCACGGCGGTGGAAGCGGTCGCCCCACCGCCGGCGGCGACCGCCAGCTGGAGCGCTTCGAGGCGTTTCTCGACGGCATCCGCGCCGCCGACCGGGCGTCCCTCCACTTCGTGCACATGTACGTCCCCCATCTGCCCTGGAAGCGGCTGCCGTCCGGTCAGCGCTACGCGATCGCCGGCACCTATCCCCACGGCCTGACCGCGCAACGGTGGACGGGGAGCCGGTGGGAGATCGATCAGGCGCACCAGCGCCACCTGCTGCAGGTCGGCGCCGTCGACCGGCTGATCGGCCGCCTGCTGCGCACCCTCGAGGCGTGGCCGCACGGCGACGACGCGATCGTCGTCCTGGTGTCCGACCACGGCACCAGCTTCCGTCCCGGCCGCCTGCGACGGACGGTCGACGAGCACAACCTCGAGGAGCTCGCCAACGTGCCGCTGCTGGTGCGCGTGCCGGGCCGCCGGGGGGTCGATCGACGTCCGGCGACCGTGCTCGACGTCGTCCCCACCGTCCTCGACGCCATCGGCTGGCGGGGCGAGGCGGCCGTCGACGGCCGCTCCCTGCTCGCCCCCGGCGGCGACGACGACGAGCGGCGGGTGTTCACCGGCCACCCGAGCGGGCGGCGGCGCGGTCGGGAGATCCGCTTCGGTCCCGGTGATCTCCGCCGAGGCCCGCTGGTCGAGCGGACCGTCGGCCGCTTCGGCCGCGGTGACTGGCGGTCGCTGTTCGATCTGGCGACCGGCCCCGGCCTCGTCGATCGCCCGTTGAGCGAGTTCGTCATCGCGGCGGGGGGGCGGGCGTCGCTCGAGCGAGGCGCCGACCGGCGCTTCGATCCCGCCGCCCCCTCGGCGCCCGTCCACCTCATCGGTTCGCTACCGGACCGCGACCCGGACGCGGCGCCGGCCGAGCTGGCGGTCGCCTTGCGAGGGCGGATCGTCGCCACCACGTTCACCTACACCGATCCCGCGAGGGGCGTCGCCTTCACCGCGCTGCTCGATCCCGCCGATCTCGAGCCGGGCAGCAACCCGATCGAGCTGCTGGAGGTCGAGCGCGGCGACGAGATCCGCCTCTACCGACTGACGACGAGCCGCTCCCGGCGGCGGCGTTAGAACGGGTTGCCGAAGCTGAAGAGCACGACGTAGGGGTCCTCGCCCGGCAGCCGGTCGAGCTTCCAGCCGATCTCCAGCCGCACCGGTCCGATCGGAGAGGCGTAGCGGGCGCCGACGCCGGCGCCGACCTTGACGTCGGAGAGCTCGACGGCCCGCCAGTCGCCCCACACGTTGCCGGCGTCGACGAACAGCGTGCCGCCGAAGCTGCCGGCGATCGGAAAGCGGAGATCGACGTTGGCGAGCAGCAGGCCGGTGCCGCCGAACGGGACCCGACCGTCGGCGACCTCGAGCAGCGTCTCGCCCGGAATCCCCAGGCTGTCGCGACGGTAGGCGCGGTGCGTCGTCCTGCCGCCGGCGAAGAATCGCTCCGAGATCGGGATGCGGCAGGAGGGGGCGTCGAGCTCGTTCTCCAGGCAGACCGGGTCGATGCCGCGGTCGCCGTCGAGCGGTTCGAGCAGGCCCGCTCGCACGCTGGTCGCCAGCACCCCGAAGCGGCCCAGCGGCAGGTAGCGATCGTGTTGCGCGAAGAGGCGGCCGAACTCTTCTTCGGCGTCGATCATCGGGAAGGCGAGCTCGGTGAGCAGGGTCGCCCCCCAGCCGCGCCGGGGGTCGACCGGATCGTCCCGGCGGTCGATCGTCAGACCCGGCGACAGCGACGCGACCGTCACCTCCTGGAACCGGCGATCGATCAGCAGCGGCTGCAGCGCCGGATCAGGGTCCTCGATCTCGACCAGCTTGTAGGTGTAGAGCAGGTTGAAGCGGGCGGGACCCCGCAGCCACTCCGCCTCGACCTGCCCGCCGTTGCGGATCGAGCGGAAGCTCTCCTCCTCCTCCTCGATGTGGAAGAGCGAGTAGGTGACCGGGGTGCGGTAGCGCCCGAGATAGGGCTGGCGGACGAGGGCGCGCGCCTGGATGTCGCGCTCGCTCGCTCGCACGTCGACGCGACCCGACACCGCCCTGCCGCCGAGGTTGGCATGCCCGTAGCCGAGCAGGCCCCTGACGCCGTCCTCCGAGTCGTAGCCGATGCCGTAGGCGAGGCGCTGGCTCAGCCCCTCTTCGACCTCGACCATGACGTCGCGACCGCTGGTGTACGGGGTGCCGGGAACCAGCCCGACGTCGACGCTGGAGAAGATGCCCAACCGGTACAGCCGCCGCTCGAGCTCGAGCAGCCGTGCGCGGTTGATCGGCGTCCCCGGCTCGAGGTCGAGCACCCGGCGGATCACCTGCGGCCGGGTCTTGCGGCGCCCTCGCACCACCACCCGTTCCACGACGCTGCGCGGACCCTCGATCACCTTGATCCCGATGTCGACCAGCGAGCCGTCGGCGGCGGTCTCCCTCGTCGACGAGACCAGGGCGCGATCGAAGCCGGCCGCTTCGTAGCGGGCGCGGATCAGGTCGAGCGCCTCCTCTTCGCGACGCAGATGGTACGGCCCCCCCTCCTCCAGCGGCAGCGCCTCGAGCAGGGCCTCGGGGTCGAAGTGGTCGGCGCCGGAGATCGCGAGACTCGAGACCAGACGGCGGGGGCCCTCGACGATCGGGATCACCAGGCTCCTCCCTGCCGCCGATGCGGTGATCTCCGGCGGGCCGATCTGCGCCTTCGAGAACCCCTCCAGCGCGTAGAGCGCTCGCAGCGACTGCAGGTCCTCGGCCAGCCAGCCGTCGACCAGCTTGCCGCTCTCTGGCGTCAGCAGCGTCGGCTCGGACAGCTGCATCACCGAGCGGAGGCGCGGGTCGGAGATCGACCGGTTGCCGACGAAGTCGATGGCGATCAGCCGCGCGGGCTCACCGCGCTCGACGTGCACGGTCAGTCGGCGGACGCCGGCTTCCTCGCTCTCGACGACCTCCACCTCGGGCTCCGGATACCCGCGGCGCTGGTAGTCGAGGCGGATCCTCGATTCGGTCTCGGCGACCGTGAGGTCGTCGTAGCGCTCGTCGCCTCGCAACGGCAGCAGCTTGCGCTTCTGCAGAGCGCGGACGTCGCCGGAAGGGACGACCTCGAAGCGCGCCCCGACGGTCAACGGGTAGCTCACCACCATCCCGTCGGCGCTCTCGGTCACCACCGGATCGTCGACCACCGCCTCGCGGTGCCCCCGCCGCAGCAGCCACTCCTCCAGCCGCTCGGCGTCGTCCCTCACCGTCCGCCGGCGGAAGCGGTCGCCGACCGTCGTGCGCAGCGGCTGCATCAGCTCGTCGACGGTGAACGGGCCGCGATCGCCTTCGAAGTCGATGCCGGCGACGATCGTCGGCGCCCCCGGTTCGATCTCGAATCGCACCGCCGCCCGGCGTCGCTCCCGGTCCTCGTCGACCTCCACCCGCACCACCGCGTCGAGGTAGCCGTCCGCCGCGTAGCGCTCCTGCAGCTGATAGACGCTGCGGAAGATGCGGTCGGCGATCAGCGGGTCGCCGGCGCGAACGAGGGTGGCGTCGCGCACCCGCCAGCGATCGAAGACGAGCTCACCGCTCCAGTCGACCTCGTCGACCAGCGTCGGCGCTCGCAGGACGAAGAGGAGATCGACCGCACCGTCATCGTGAGGCTCGCGGTAGACCTCGATCTGCGAAGCGACGCCGGTGGCGTGCAGGCTGCGGATGGCGCGCGCGATCGCTTCGTCGCTCCAGAGGTCGCCCGCCTCGACCGTGATCGCCTCGAGGAGCTCCTCCGCCGCGGGAAGCGGTGCGTCGCTGCGGACCTCGATCGTGCGGATCGTCTGCGCGGCGGCGCCGCCGACCCCCAGCGCGGTCAGCAACGCGATGCCGGCGAAGCTCGTCGACCGCACCGCTCAGAACCTCCGTTCCCACCGCAGGTCGACGGCGTAGGTGCCGTCACCGTTCTGGGTCGCCACCACCGTCAGCAGCCGACTCACTTGCCATTCGAGCTGGAGGATCTGCTGCTCGTTGCGCGACGGGTCGTAGGAATAGGTCGCGAACAGGTCGCTCGACAGTCTCTTGCCGACCGTCACCCGAGCCGACGACAGCCGCCCCGACTCCCCGGTCAGCGGATCGATGCGGAACTTGTCGAGCCCGAACAGCCGGTTGACGCGGCTGGCGACCGCCGACGCCGCCTGGCCGTAGAGGAACGCCTGTGCGCCGACGCTGCTCTCCTGGCGAGCGGTGAGGTCGGTCGCCCCGGTCGCGTCGCCACCAGCGAGCAGCGTGAGGACGTCGAGGTCGGGCAGCGGCGGGTTGGAGGCGAAGGAGACGTCGAGCCGGTCGAACGTGCCGGCGAGGCTGAGGGTGACGTCGTACTCCTGGAGGCGCGTCGTCGCCTCGAGATCGACCACCGGCTCGACCCGATAGGGGTTGACGAAGCTGAGCTCCGCCCGCTGCACCTCGTACTCGTTGCCGGCGTAGACGAGGGTGCCGCCGCTCTCGATCTCGACGTCGCCGAAAATGACCGGCCGGGCCAGGTTGCCGCGGACGATGAGGTCGATGTCGCCGCGCAGGTCGGCGACGTTGTTGCGAACCCGCAGCGCCCCCTCCCCCCGCACCGACAGCGCCAGCTGGGTCGTCGCCAGCAGCTCGTCGGCCTCGTCGACCAGGATCGGCCGCCGGGAGAAGGCCCGCTGCATCAGCTGCATCAGGCCGATCGGGATGTCGGCGGAGTAGAGCGCCCGCTGGACGTCGATCTGGCCGCGAATCTGCCGCCCGCCGACCTCGGAGCTCGCCGTCAGTTCGGCGTCGGCGTTGATCAGCCACCCCTCGGGGTAGCGCAGGCGGGCGTCGTCGACCGCCGCCTGCAGCCGGTACTGCAGGCCGTTCTCGCCGTAGAGGGTGACGCTCCCCGCCGCCCGCACGGCGCCGCCGGCGAAGCGCAGATCGGCCTCGTCGATCACCACCGAGCCGGGATAGAAGAGAAAAACCGCCGACACCTGCTGCAGCGACTGCGGCAGCCCGGGAATCTGCACCACCTCCTGTCGCAGCTCCCCCTGACCGTTGATCAGCGGTCGATCGATCGGGCCGGTGACGGCGGCCAGAGCGTCGATCGATCCACCGGTGAGGCGCCAGTCGGGGAGGACCAGCTCGAGCCAGCTGGTGTCGACCGACAGCTGCGTGGCGAGGTCGAGCTCTCCCCCCTCGGTGAAGGGCACGGTCCCGAAGACGAACAGCTCGCTGCCGGTCGCCGCATCGCCGAGAAAGAGCGACCGCACGTCGAGACCGTCCTCGCTCCAGGCGGCGAGCACCGGCTCGAGGGCGCTCAGCCGCCGATCGCCGTACCGGAGGTCGAGCGTGGGGAGCTCGAGGCGGACGTCGGGCCCCGCCGCCGGATCACCCTCGACGATCAACTCTCCGGCGAGACGGCCGTCGAGATCGCCGCCGATCGGCGTCACCGCCGC
>JBPEXA010000356.1:0-7639 GCA_052032135.1 Thermoanaerobaculia bacterium
GCGCGACCCTCTCGGAGCTGCAGGCGGCGCTCGCCTTCGAACGCGAGAACGCGACCGCCCGCGAGGCGCTCGCCGACTACTACTGGTCCCGACTGCGGCAGGCGGAGGCGGACGGCGACCAGGAGGCGGTCGCCTTCAACGCCGGCATGGTCGCCAACTACCACGACGGCAAGTACACCCGCGAGCTGCAGGGGGACGGCACGCTGAGCCTCGACTCCGATCCGCCGGGGGCCGAGGTGCTGCTCTACGATCTCGTCGAGCGCGATCTGCAGCTGGTCCCGGAGAACGAGCGCTCCCTCGGGGCGACGCCGATCGAGGGGGTCGAGCTGCCGATGGGCTCCTACCTGGCGGTCGTCCGCAGAGAGGGTTGCCGCGACGTGCGCTACCCGGTCGCCATCGCCCGCAACGCCGACTGGAAGGGGCACGTGACGCTCTACGACGAGGCGGCGATCGGCGAGGCGTTCGTCCTCGTCCCCGGTGGGCCGTTCATCCTCGGCGGCGATCCGGAGACGCGAGGGTGGTCGCTGCCGCGGCAGATCGCCGAGCTCCCCGACTTCTTCATCGCCCGCCATCCGGTGACCGTCGCCGAGTACGTCGAGTTCCTCAACGCCGTCGCCGCAGGCGATGCGGAAGCCGCCGAGCGCCGAGCGATCCGCCGCATGCCGAGCGGCGGCAGCTACCTGGAGACCGCGGAGGACGGCACCATCCGCATCCCCGCCGAGGACGAGGAGGGGGACGTCTGGGATCCCGAGTGGCCGGTGTTCGCGATCTCGTGGGACGACGCCGTCGCCTACTGCGAATGGAAGGCGGAGCTCGACGGTCGCCCCTACCGGCTGCCGACCGAGATCGAGTGGGAGAAGGCGGCCCGCGGCGTCGACGGCCGGTGGTACCCGTGGGGCTTCCGCTTCGACGCCAGCCTCTGCAACATCCGCGAATCGAGGCGAGAGCGCAACTGTCCGGTGTCGATCACCGAGTATCCGTCCGACGTGTCGATCTACGGAGTGCGGGGGATGGCCGGCAACATGCGCAACTGGACCACCACCATCCAGTCGGACGGCGAGGACGACCCCCGGGAGGGCCGCGTCGTGCGCGGCGGAGCGTGGTACGACAACCGTGTCAACGCGCGTTGCGCCGATCGGGACTGGAACGAGCCGAGCCTGGTGATCGACTATGTCGGCTTCCGCCTCGCCTGCTCACCGACCGACAGCGAGTAGTGGGTGTCGACTCATTCTTCGACATCTTGACGGCCAGCTCGACACCCTGCTATTTTGGTTATCTAAAATCATTAAAATATTAACCAATGCGCCTGATTCTCAGGTGCCGAGGGGGGCTCTCTCATGGACGATTACAACGATCACGTCGACCATCTTCATGACGCCAACGTCGTGCACGGCGACTGGCTGTCGGATCACATGAAGAACGAGATCAACACCAAGCTCGACCACGAGGACATCGAGCACCTCAAGAGGATCCGCGCGAAGCTGGACGACCACGACGATCCGACCAAGAACATCTTCTGAGGCGCCCGCCGCGACGGTCGCCTGCGAAGATCCCGGCGCCTTCGTCGAGGCGCTGCGGCGCGCCGGTGAAGTCCGTTGTGAAGGCGGTTCGGATCCGCTGAGGGTCGAGCATCGAGATCGTCTCGCCGCCGAGCTGCGGCGCAACGGTCCCGATTTCGCCTTCACCTACGAAGGCCACGTCGACCTGCTGCCCGGTACCGCCAGGGCCGCCCTGCGCGCGGCGCTCGGCGGCGCCTTCGCCACCCTGCAGCCGCAGGTCGCCTCGCTGCTCGCCGAGATCGGCTTGCTGGCGCGCCTCGGGTCGGCGATCGCCAACGACGCCCGCCCCCGGGTGCACCTCGCCACCGTCGCCGAGCCCGAGCCCCCCGCGGCCACGCTGCGACTGCGCGGCCTCGCCGACGGCGCGATCGTCGTCCGTCGTGAGCCGTTCGACAGCGAGCCGCCGCCGGGTACCCTGCGCGTCGACGTCACCAGCCGCGCGACGCTGTCGCACGTCGAGGCCGCTGCGCCGACGCCGGCGCCGGCGCAGCGCGATCTGCTCCTCGTCAGCATGCCGTTCGCCGATCTACGCCATCCGTCGATCGGCCTCAGCCTGCTGAAGCGCACCGTCCCCGAGGTGTCGACCGAGGTCGTCTACTGCACCTACCCGTTCGCCGAGCGGATCGGCGCCGCCTTCTACGACTGGATCTCGTCGGGCCACCCCGACCAGCCGTGCCTGGTCGGCGAGTGGCTGTTCCGGGAAGCGCTCCATGGCGAGCGCGACGACGACGCCGACCAGCGCTACGTCGACGAGGTGCTGCGACACCCCCGACACCGCCACGAGATCACCGACGGCGTGATCCGCAACCTGTTCGCCATGCGCCGCCAGGTCGAGCCGTTCCTCGACGCCACCGCCGACCGCATCCTGGCGGCCGAGCCGAAGATCGTCGGCTTCACCAGCGTCTTCCAGCAGCATGTCGCCTCCCTCGCCCTCGCGCGGCGGCTGGCGGCGCGAGCCCCCGACCTGCGCATCGTCTTCGGCGGTGCCAACTGCGAGGGGGAGATGGGGGTCGAGACGCTGCGCGCTTTCCGCTGCGTCGACGCCGTCGTCTCGGGCGAGGGGGAGCGGGTCTTCCCCGAGCTGGTGGCGCGGTGGCTCGACGGCCGGTCGATCGACGATCTACAGGGCGTGGTCACCCAGCGCACGGCCGGCGGCGACCGCCCGCGCCCCAACGCGCCGCGGGTGCTCGAGATGGACGCGCTGCCGTTCGCGGAGTTCGACGACCTGTTCGCCACCTTTGAGCGGTCGTCGATCGACGACGGCTATGCGCCGCGACTGCTGTTCGAGACGTCGCGCGGCTGCTGGTGGGGCGAGAAGCACCACTGCACCTTCTGCGGCCTCAACGGATCGAGCATGACCTTCCGTTCGAAGTCGCCGCAGCGGGCGCTCGACGAGCTCGTCCACCTCACCGAGAGCTATCCGGGCAGCAAGGTGGCGGTGGTCGACAACATCATGGACATCGACTACCTGCGGACGCTGCTCCCGACGCTCGCCGAGCGCCGGCTGGGGGTCGAGCTCTTCTACGAGATGAAGTCGAATCTCAAGAAGGACCATCTGCGGTTGATGCGCGATGCCGGGCTGACCGAGTTCCAGCCCGGCATCGAGAGCTTCAGCTCCGAGGTGCTGCGGCTGATGGAGAAGGGGGTCAGCGGGCTGCAGAACCTGCAGCTGTTGAAGTGGTCGCGCGAGCTCGGCGTCCGCCCCTACTGGAACCTGCTGTGGGGGTTTCCCGGCGAACCGCCGGAGGCCTACCGCGAGATGGCCGAGCTGGTCCCGTGGCTCACTCACCTCCAGCCACCGGTCAAGGCGGGCCCGTTCCGCCTCGACCGCTTCAGTCCCAATTTCACCCGCTCGGAGGAGCTCGGCCTCGACGCCGTGCGCCCCTACCCCGCCTACCGCCACCTCTATCCGCGGGCGAACGGCAACCTGGCGAAGCTCGCCTACTACTTCGAGTACGGCTACGCGGAGCCGCGCGACGTCGCCGCGTACACCGCCGGGCTCGACCAGCAGCTCACCGAGTGGCAGGACGTGCACGAGGAGAGCGACCTGTTCATGCTCGACAAGGACGGCACGCTCTTCGTCTTCGACCACCGGCCGGCGGCCCGACGACGCGCCGACACCCTCACCGGGCTGGAGCGCTGGCTGCTGCTCGCCTGCGACGAAGTCCGCACGCTCGATGCGCTGGCGGTGAGCGCCGCGCGGCAGCTCGGCCGCGGCGTCGACGGGCGCGACGTCCGCGGCGCCGCCGACCGGCTGTGCGACCTCGGCTGGCTGGTGGTCGACGGCGGCCAGGCGCTCTGCCTGGCAGTCGACGCGCGCAGCGCAGCGGAGAGCGGCCGATGATCACCGAGCTGGAGGCGGTCCGCCACTGGTTCCTGCCGTTCCTCGTCAAGTTCGTGGCCGCCTTCGCGGCGGGCACCATCATCGGCCTCGAGCGGCGGCGCCACCGCGGGTCGATCGGCATGCGCCACTGCGTGCTGGTGTGCGCCGGCGCCACCACCTACATGGCGATCGGTCACCTCATCCTCGACCACGCCCCCCAGCCCGGCGACCCGACGCGCATCGCCAGCCAGATCATCACCGGCATCGGCTTCCTCGGCGCCGGCGCCATCCTGCGCGACGGCGCCGGGGTGAGCGGCCTGTCGTCGGCGGCGACCATCTGGTTCCTCGGCGCCCTGGGGATCCTGATCGGCTGCGAGTACCCGCTGATCGGGGTGCTGCTGTCGATCGTCGTGGTGGTGCTGCTGACGCTCGTCGGCCGCATCGAGACGGCGCTCGGCGGCGGCTGACCGCAGGTCAGTCGAAAGCGCGCCGCACCCGCGCCTCGAAGCTGCCGTTGGCGACCGCGATCGCCTCCCCGGCGTGCTGCAACGTGCCGTGGAAGCTCCCCCGCACCACCAGATCGTCGCCCGGCAGCAGCTCCGCCGCGTCGAGCGAGAGGCCGCCGTCCGCCGCCGGCACGAAGGTCATGAGTCGCGGGCCGGCGGGACCGGGTAGCCGGGCGCGCAGGCGGATCGGCCCCGCGACCGACCCCAGCTCCAGCTCGTCGCCGGTGGTGATCGCGAGGTCGATCTCGAACCGCTGCTGCGCTCGCGCGTCCCCCCTCAGCCGGACGTGCGCGACGCCACCGCCGTCGGCGGCCGCCTCCCACCGCCACTGCGATCCGACCCGGAAGCCGGCGTTCATCAGCAGCGGCCAGATGCCACCCTCACCGTCGACGTCGGCGACCACCGTCCCCACCCGCAGTGCCGACGGCGACGCGACCACCTCCGGCGGCAGCGGCCGCTGCAGGCGCTCGAGCGCTCGCCGGTCGTAGTCGGGAGCCTCGCCGCCGCACGCCGCCCCCAGCAGGGCGGCCATCGCCGCGAGCTGGGAGGCGACCGACCGCGACGCCATCACGCGATGTCGACCAGCCGCTCGTCCTGCGGGCCGTCGACGCTCTCCACCCGGATGGCGTGCTGCTCGAGGTAGTCGATGCCGTTGGCGCCGGCGTAGCCGCCGCCGACCACCACCACCCGCTCGATCCCGGCATGGTGGATGAGCTTGGCGCACAGCAGGCACGGCTCGCCGGTGACCAGCATCCACGCCCCCTGGGTCGGCACCCCCGAGGCGGCGCAGTTGCAGATGACGTTCATCTCGGCGTGGTGGCAGCCGACCTCCATGCGGGTCCCGGAGGCGATGTCGAGCTCGTCCCGCCGGCAGACGTCGCCGCCGCACAGCTCGCCGCCGCCGCGCGGGCCGCCGTTGTAGCCGTCCATCAGCACCACGTTGCGCCGCGGGTCGAGCAGCAGGGCGCCGAACTTCCGGCGTGGACAGTTCGACGCCTTGGCGAGCGCGAGGCACTGCTCGATGCGGATGCGGATGTGCTTCTCCTTCACCGTGCGCTCCTCACGGCGCCGTCCGCCAGCGGTCGAGGCCGTCGAGCCGGTCGTCGCGGTCGAACAGCGCCTCGAGCAGGACGGCGGTGCGGTTGCGCCAGCTGCCGACGTCGGTGCTGTCCCACACCTCGCCGCCGAGCGGTCGCCAGCCGCGCTCCTCGAACAGCCGCCACGCCCAGCGCGACGAGCGTCGCATGTTCATCTCCTCGTGCGGACTGACCAGATCGAGGTGCCCCCACTCGAGGTAGATGTCGAGCGGCACGGTGGCGGCGGTGGCGTCGCCGATCGCCGCCTCGAGCGCCGCCATCTGCGCGTCGAGCAGATACATGCTCTGCACGGCGAAGGCGCCGAAGAGGTCGGGGTGCTCGAAGACGGTCACCGCCGTCGGCAGGCCCGCCCACCCCATGCCGACCAGCGCCCGCCCTCGCCGATCGTCGACGGTGCGGAAGCGCGCCTCGATCTGCGGTAGCAGCTGCTCGGCGAGGACGCCGCCGGCATCCCGCATCCGCGGCCCTTCGATCGACACCACGATCAACGGCTCGACGTCGCGACCGACCACCCGGTCGAGCACCGCCGGCCAGTCGCCGGCCGCGAAGATCCGCCGGTGGAGCAGATAGACCGCCGGGTAGCGCTGCTCGCCATCGTCGTAGCCCGGCGGCAGCCAGACCCGCACGGGCACGGCGATCGGCTCGACAGGCTCGCCGTCGGCGGCCTGCGGCCGCGCCTCGAGCTCGAGGTCGACGACCCTGCCGGAGGCGGCAGCGGTCGGGCTCTCGTCGGCGTGCCCCGGCCACTCCGGCATCGCCAGCCACGACATCTCGACGCCGTCGCCGCGATTCCAGTTCATGTCGGCACCGAGCACCGTCGACCGGATCGTGCGGTCGTGCGACGGGTCGGTCCTCGGCTCGTCGTCGACGAAGAACAGATAGCCGACGCGGGCGCGGCGATCGAGCTCCGTCGCCCACCACCACAGGTCGGAGCCGGCGAGCCGTCGCATCGGCTCCTCGCGGCGCATGCCGATCATGTCGCCGGCGACGGCGACGTCGTCGGCCGGACCCCGCCACAGGAAGATCACCTCCGAACCGTCGATCAGCGGCCCTTCGCGGCCGGCGAGGAAGCGGTCGATCTCGGCGTCGGGATCGCTCGATCGGGCGAGCGCCTCGGCGAGCGGCCGCAGGAGCGCCGGCAGTGCCCGATCGGCGGCCACCGCCGGAGCCTCCGCGAGCCGCACCAGGTCGACGCGCGCGATCGCCCCCAGGCTGCGCAGGTAGAGCGCGCCGTCGGCGTAGCTCGGCGGCGTCCAGGCGAGCTCGTCGAACAGCTCCAGCCGCGCCCGTTCGTGCCAGCCGTCGGCCGCGGCGGGCGCCAGATGGAGCGACCCGGTCTTGGTCAGCACCGCCAGCTGATCGTCGATCACCAGCTGGAAGCCGTCGCCCGGATGTCGCGAGCGCCAGAGCACCTCGCCGCTCGCCCCGTCGACCGCGCTGAGGAACCGGGCGGAGTAGCCGAAGAGGGCACCGTCGCCGGCCGACGGCGGGCTGTAGCTGCGAGCCAGCCCCCTCCCACGGGCGACCACCTCCGGCCGCGGCGCGCCCGCCTCACCGTCGAGCCGCACGATCAACGCCTCCCCGTCCTGGTGTTTCACCAGCAGCGACCGGTCGTCGATCGGGAGCGGCGACTGGGTGAACGCGCCCATCGGCCCCGGCCGCCCTTCGAGCGGCAGCTCCCACAACGCCCGGCCGTCGGCGGGGTCGAGGGCGAGCAGCCGGTCGGAGGCGAGCACCAACAGTTGCCGGCGGCCGGCGAGCTCGACGACGACCGGCGACTGAGCGCCGACCTCGACCTCGCCCGCGGCGCGCCAGGCGAGCGCCCCGGACGCCCGATCGAAGGCGACGACGGCACCCCCTTCGCCGCCCGCCAGCACGATGACGAGATCGTCGACCACCACCGGCGAGCCACCGAAGCCGTAAAACGGCTTCTCGGCGCCGAGGTCGTCGGTCAGGTGACGGCGCCACGCCGGCTTGCCGGTGCGCAGGTCGACGGCGACGAAGTCGCCCCACGGTCCGAGGGCGTAGACCCGGCCGTCGGCGATCGCCGGCGTCGAGATCGGCCCGTCATGAGAACCATCGTGACCGCCGTAGGTCGGCCCGAGGTCGGTGCGCCACAGCTCGACGCCGTCCGTCGTGTCGAGGGCGATCACC
>JBPEXA010000357.1:0-5020 GCA_052032135.1 Thermoanaerobaculia bacterium
TCCACCGCCTGCGGATCCGGTGGGGCGGTCGGCGGCGCGACGGCGGTGGCGCCGCCCGCGGCGCCGGTCGGCTGGTCGGGATCGACTTCGATCAGCACCCCGCGCGGCGATTTGACGAAGCCGGTCTTTTTCTCGATCACTTCGTAGGCCAGCTGCTCGGGGTCGACGCCGTGGTGGCGGGCGGCATCGAGCAGCGCGCGGGTGAGCGTAGGAGCGGAGAAGAATCTGCGAGCGAGGGTCATGACTTCTTTCCTCCAGCGTTGCCGTCCGCCGCCTCCTGAGGTCGGAAGCGCCGGTAGCCGACCTGTTGGGCGATCGCCAACACGTTGTTGGTGAACCAATAGAGCACCATGCCGGACGGGAAGCCGAGGAAGAGCACGGTGAAGATCACCGGCATGAACATGAACATCCGCCGCTGCATGGGATCGGCCTGGGTGGGCGTCATCTTCTGCTGCACCAGCATGCTGACGCCCATGACGATCGGCAGCACGTAGTAGGGGTCGGGCGCCGAC
Source organism: Thermoanaerobaculia bacterium (assembly GCA_052032135.1). GTDB lineage: Bacteria > Acidobacteriota > Thermoanaerobaculia > Multivoradales > JAHEKO01 > CALZKB01. The sequence continues at coordinate 513 of JBPEXA010000357.1, forward strand.
AGATCCTGCACCCAGCCGAACCACGGCGCATGCCGCAGCTCGACCGCCGCCGACAGCAGCCCGTAGAAGGCGAACAGCACCGGCATCTGGAGCAGGATGGGCAGGCAGCCGCCGGCCGGATTGACCCCTTCGCGCTTGTAGAGATCCATGATCTCCTGATTCATCTTGGCCGACGCCTCGGGGTTCGGCCGCCCCTTCTTGTCCTTCAGCTTGCTGCGGTACTTGGTGCGAATGGCCTGCATCTTGGGGCTGAGCTTCTGCATCTTCTCCATCGACACGATGGCTTTGTGATTGAGCGGGAAGAGCAGGATGCGCAGCACCACGGTGAGCAGCACGATCGCCCACCCGTAGTTGCTGACCACGTTGTCGTGGATCCACTGCAGCGACCACAGCAGCGGGCGACCGAGGAAGGCGAAGATGCCGAGGTCGACCGCGTCCTCGAGGCCGCCGGGGAGGCGGTTGAGCAGGCTGTACTGCTTGGCGCCGAGGTAGGCGTCGAAGGTGAGGCGATCGGCCTCCGGGGCGAGCAGCACCCGCAGCTCGCTGCCCATCGCCTCCTGCGCCTCGGTGAGCAACGCCGGCCGCGGCTGGAAGCGGTAGACGCCGTCGGCGTCGACCTCGAACAGCACCGGCTCGACCACCACCTCGCGCAAGCCGGCGGCGGGCAGCACCGCGGTGAGGAAGTACTGATCCTGCAGCCCGACCCAATCGAGCCCGGTACTGCTGAGCACGGTGATCTCGTTGGCGCCGGCGGCATCGATGCGGTCGACCTTGCCACCCTGGCGGTAGACCGCGGCACGGCGGGCGAAGCGGTTCTTGGCTTCTTCTTCCGAGGGATTGCGCAGCCCCGGCCCGAGCAGCAGCCGCCAGCCGCCGGCGGCCTCGATCTCGACGCCGAACAGCCCGTCGTCGCCCAGCGACACTCGCTTGCGGGCGCTGCCGGCCGGGCCCTGGTAGTGGAACTTGACGCCGTCGGCGGTCTCCTCGACGGCGTAGAGCACCCCGTTGAGCGGCGACGGCTGGCCGTCACTGTCGAGCAGGCTGAAGGGCGACACCTCGGCGGCGCGGCGGCGCACCAGGTCGACGGCGCCGCCGCCGTTGGCGGGGTGGTTCTTGAGCTCGAGGTGCACCAGCCGGGCGCCTCGGTTGGTCCATTCCGAGCGGATGCGCTCGTTCTCCAGCACCACCGTGCGCTCGAGCTCGGCGGCGATGGTCTCGAGCTCGACCGGCTCCGACGCCTCGGTGGTGGCGACCGTCTCTTCCACCGCCGCCGGCGGCGGCGTCACCGGGTCGGGCGACTCGCCGGTCGCGGGAGCCGGCGCCGGCGCCTCGCCACCGCTGGTCACCGGCGGCGCCGGCGGCTCGACCAACGGTGGCGGCGGGAACAGCCGCTGCCACAGAATGAGCACCGCCATCGACAGCAGCGCGGCGATCAGCAGGCGGCGGGTCTCCATGCTCAGCGATCTCCTCGGCGGTCGCTCACGGCAGGTCGACGCCGCTGCCACCGAACGGGTTGCAGCGCAGCACCCGCCAGGCCGCCTTGCCGCAGCCGCGGACGACGCCGTGGCGCAGGATCGCCAGCCGCGCGTACTCCGAGCACGATGGGGTGAAGCGGCAGGTCTGCGGCAACATCGGAGAGAGCCAACGTTTGTAGAGCGCCAGCAGCGTGATCAGCAGCCTGGTGACGAGTCCCCGCTCGCGGGCGTCAGCCAGGTCGCGAGCAATCGCTCGATCTCGCTCTGCAGACGACCGAACGGCGCGCCGCCGATCGTCGGCTTGGCCTGCAGCATGAAGTCCATCGGCGGCAGCTGGGGGCGCTGGCTCCATCGGCGGTAGATCTCGCGAATCCGACGCTTGGCGCGGTGGCGGGCGACCGCGTTACCGACCTTGCGACTGACCGTCACCCCGAGGCGGGGATGCTCGAGACCGTTGGCGACCGCGTAGAGGATGACGTACTCCCCGTGGCGCCGGTGGCCGGAGCGATAGCTGCGAAGGAAGTCGCCGCGGCGGCGCATCCGCTGCTGCCGCGGCAACGACTGGTCAGGCCGGTCGGTCGGCCGGCCGCTCATCGGCGCTAGGCCGAGAGGCGCTTGCGGCCCTTGCGCCGCCGGCAGTTGATGATCGCCCGCCCCGCGCGGGTGCGCATGCGGGCGCGAAAGCCGTGCTTCTTCTTGCGGCGCCGATTGTTGGGCTGGAACGTGCGTTTCACGACACTCGTTTCCTATATGAAATCAGCTCGTACGAACGGATACGCTGGTTGGGAGGCGCGCCGGGGCACCGGGGCGCGAACGCCGCAAAGTATCGCGCCGATTGAGCTTTCGTCAAGCGTCCGCGGTGGTGCCCCGGGGACTAGCATAGAGCCGATGGAGGACCGTGACTGGATGGCCGAGGCGCTCGCCGAGGCGCGGCGGGCGGCCGCGCTCGGGGAGGTGCCGATCGGCGCCGTGGTGGTGCGCGACGGCGCGGTGATCGGCCGTGGCCACAACCGCCGCGAGCTCGACGGCGATCCGCTCGCCCACGCCGAGCTGCTCGCCCTCGCCGAGGCGGCGGCGGCAACCGACGGCTGGCGGCTGCTCGACACCACGCTCTACGTCACCCTCGAGCCGTGCGCGATGTGCGCCGGCGCACTGGTCAACAGCCGGGTCCCTCGACTAGTCTACGGCGCGGCCGACCCCAAGGCCGGTTATTGCGGCAGCCTCGGCGACCTCGTCCGGGACCCCCGTCTCAATCACCGGCTGGAGGTCGTCGCCGGCGTCCTGGCCGAAGAGTGCGGCGACTTGCTACGCTCCTTCTTCGCCGGCCTGCGCGGCCGCTAGTTCGTTGTCAGATCCACGGAGAGGTGACCGAGTGGCCGAAGGTGCACGACTGGAAATCGTGTGTAGGGCACAACTCTACCGAGGGTTCGAATCCCTCCCTCTCCGCCACTGACCTGATCAACCGGAGCCACCACTGAGGCGCCCGCCAACGGGCGAATGTAGATCCCTGGGGAAGGATTCGAACCCTCCGTGAGCGAGCGCTGAGCGAGCGAACCAAACAGCAGCTCGTCCTCGAGCTGGCGAAGCCAGCTCGAATCCCTCCCTCTCCGCCAACGTCGTGGGCCTCCGGTGAAGGCGGGCAACGCGGCGCACGAGGGTTCGAATCCTGCTGCCAGCAGGCATCGAAAGCGCTGTGCGAGCCAGCTGCGCTGCTAGGAGCCGAAGTGCGAATGGCGGAGAGGCAGGGATTCGAACCCTGGGATCGCTTGCACGATCAACGGTTTTCGAGACCGCCCCGTTCGACCACTCCGGCACCTCTCCTGCGGTCGTTGGGTCACGGCAGCTGCCGTGAGGGCGTGGATTGTATACGGCCCGGCGGCGGAAGTGGACGCGCGGCGTCAGTCGACCTCGAACTCGAGAAGTTCGACGGGGATGACCACGTTGCCGCGCACTCGCACCATCGCGTTGAGGCCGGGGAGTGGGGTGCTGTTGCCGTTGAACGAGCGCTGGAGTCCGTGGAAGCCCTGGCCGTTGGTGGTCGCCGACCGCAGACCGACCTGGTCGAAGAGTCCGCCAACGATCATGCCGGCGAAAAACTGAGTGCCGACGACGCTGCTGCTGTTGATGTAGGGCGTGCCCACCGCGAAGGCGTAGGAGGCCGTGGCATTCAACCCCGGCGCGGTCGCGAAGGTCGAGCCGACATTGACGATCTTGAACGCGTCCAGGGTTCTGATCTGCCCGATGTAGACGGAGATCTGGGTAATGGTGCCCGCGCTCAACGGCAGGCCGTTCGCCGAATTGAAGAGATTGCCCCACCAGGTCGTGGGCAGGTTGGACGGTGGAAAGGCATCGGCGGGAGCGCCAGGATCGTACTGGATCGACCCGGTGCCGAGATCCCCCGTTCCCGGTCGCGCGGGCCGACCGGAGTCGCGGATCTTCGCCAGGTTCTCTTGTTGGCGAGGGGTCAACTCTTGCTGTGCGACGGCGTCGGACGCCGCGAACAGCAAGCCGAGACAGACGATCCACGGTCTCATGAAGTTTGCTCCCTGAAGATTGAATTTCCGAGTGTAGCGCACGGCGCTGCGGCACCCGCCCCACGGACGGCCGTGCGCTACGCTGCTCGCTCATGTGCCGCCGGGTGACCATGGGTCTCAGCCTCCTCGCACTGCTGGCGCCGCCGGTCGCGAGCGCTGCTCCCGAGGTCTCGGTGGGCAATCTGCGCGCCTTCACCAAGCTCTACGGCTACCTGCGCTGGTTCCACCCCAGCGACGAGGCACAGGAGGTCGACTGGGAGAAGATGGCGATCCACGGTGCGCGCGCGGCCGTGGCGGCGACCTCGCCGCAGGACCTGCGCCGGCGCCTGCTCGCCACCTTCGAACCGGTGGCGCCGACCCTGCAGCTCTACCTGCCGGGCGAGAGGCCGACCACACCGCAGCCGTTCGACGGCCCGGTGGTCGCCTGGCAGCACCGCGGCGTCGGCCTCGCCGACGGCAACCTCTACGCCAGCGGCCGCACCGAGCGGGTCCACCTCGC
>JBPEXA010000358.1:0-3974 GCA_052032135.1 Thermoanaerobaculia bacterium
CCCCCCCCCCCCCCCCCCCCCCCCCCCCCCCCCCCCCCCCCCCCACCCCCCCCCCCCCCCCCCCCCGACGGGATGGGGAGGCGAGGCTGCTCCGGTGCACGTTGCGCGTGGATGGTGGCGCGGGGTCGCGCCGGTTCGACCTCGCCCGGCCTCACCCGACCATGCCCCAGGCGGAGAAAGGCCCTCGCCGCCCCGACGGGATCGGAAAGCGCGTCTTCTCCGGTGGACGCTGCCTCGTGTGATGAGTGCGGGTCGCCCGGTTCGACCTCGTCTGGCCTCACCGGACGATGACTGCGGCGGAGGCGGCCGCCCGCCGTCCCGACGGAATGGGGAGGTGGGGCTTCTCCCGTGCACAGACCGCGCGCACGGCAGCTGTAGATCGCGCGGGCTCGATGTTGCCCGGCACCACCTGACGATCGTTCGCCCGGAGCCGGATACCTTTCCGCCCCGAGGGTGGGGCTTCTGGCTTCCGAACGGAGATCGTCAGTCGCCGACGAGGAAGTAGTCGATGGTGGTGACGACGCGGACCTTCTTGTACTCGGGGGAGAAGGCGTCGCGGTCGTTGATCGAGAAGTAGCCCTGCTGGGCGCGGCGGATGGCGCCGACGGTGCCGCCGGAGTCGTCGGCGAACTGCTGGGCGGCGCGGCGGGCGTCGCGGGTCGCCTCGGCGATCATCGCCGGCTTGATGCTCTCGAGATCGGTGAACAGGAACTGGGTCTGGTGCTCGTAGCTGCGCACCATGGCGACGCCGTTGCGGACCAGCTCGGCCGACTCCTGAATCGCCTGCTGGACGTCGGCGATGCGCCCGGTGCGCAGGGCGATCGTCGCCTCGCCGAGGTAGCGGGGTTGGCGGCGGCGCTCGTCGTAGCCGGTGTGGGCGGTGACGCGGGTGGGGGAGAGCGACCACTCGGCGGGGTCGAAGCCGCGGGCGTCGAGGAAGGCGCGCACGGTCGCAGCCTGCTGGTCGATCTTCGCCTGCATCGACTGCAGGTCGTCGCCGTCGGCGCTGAAGACGATCGGCCAGATGGCGAGATCGGCGTCGACGATGCGCTCGGAGAGACCGCGCACGGTGACGAAGCGGTCGCTCGAGCGGGCCGCCTCGAGGCCGCGGCCGACGCACCAGCCGCCGCCGATCAAGCCGACGGCGAGCACCGCAGCGGCGACCACGGGAACGGTGCGACTGCCGGACGTCATGGTCGGGATGTTATCGCCGCCGGGATGGGGACGGGGGTGGCGACGGGCGACGGCGCCTACAATGCGTGGATGCGCGCCCCTCGTCTCGTCCTGCTGTCGATCACCACCCTCGTGCTCCCTCTCTCGTCCGCCGCCGCCGAGCCGTTGTTCGAAGATCGCTTCGAGGGCGATCTCGCCGCCTGGGAGATCAACGACGACGACGCGATCGCCATCGTCGACTCCGGTGACCCGGCGCACGGCGGGGTGCTGGCGATGCGGCCCGAGCACGCGACCCTGCGGGCGTTGATCCGTGGCTCGGAGCGCTGGCCCGCCTACCGCATCGAGGGAGAGGTGCTGTTCCCGACCGACGAGCAGAACTACCTCGGCTTCGTCTACCACCACGCGGAGGCCGACGGGCGGGTCGACCTCGGCAGCATCTACATCAAGGGCAACGGCAGCTACATCCGCGTCAACCCTCGCCGCGACTGGAATCCCGGCCGCTCGCTCTACGAGGAGCTGCGGGTGCCGCTCGAAGGGGCAGCGGCGATCGTGATCGGCGAATGGCAACGGTTCGCCGTCGAGGTGGTCGGTTCGACCTGCCACTTCTACGTCGCCGACCTGGAGGTGCCGAAGGTGACGTTCCCGTTCTTCGAGGGTGAGGGCGGCAGGGCGGGCTTCAAGCCGCGCGTGGTCGGCGGCCCGGTGTGGATCGACAACCTGGAGGTGACGGCGATCGACCGCCTGAGCTACCAGGGACCGTTCCGGCCCGCCGGCGTCGACTATCGGCCGGAGCGGATGGTGCGGAACTGGCAGGTGCTGGGGCCGCTGCGGGGGACCCACGCCGAGCTCGAACGGCGCTCGCCGGCGACCGCCGCCGGGGTGACCGAGCACGGGGTGGAGCACCTCTGGCGTCGCTTCGAGACCGACCCCCGTGGGGCGGTGATCACCTCGCGGGTGGTCGACTTCCGCGGTGAGCGGACCGTCGCCTACTTCCACACCGTCGTCGAGGTGCCGGAGGGCGCGGCGATGGAGCTGCAGTTCTCGTCGATCGACGACTTGACGATGTGGCTCGACGGCCACTTCGAGGGGTACAGCTACGCCGACCGCTACGCCTGGTACGACTTCGGCGTCAACCCCGACCACCCGCCGTCGCCCTACACCGCCCTGCCGCTCCACCCGGGTCGCAACGAGGTGCTGATCCGGGTGCGCGGCGGCCGCTACGCCAGCGGCGGCTTCTTCGCCGCGGTGGTCGACGTCGGCGACGCCGCCGAGTGACCTACAGCCCGAGGACGCGGGCGATGATGTTGCGCTGGATGTCGGAGGTGCCCGAGTAGAGGACGCCGCCGAGCGCGTCGCGGACGTCGCGCTCGACCTCGAACTCGTCGAGGTAGCCGCGAGCGCCGTGGATGCGCATGGCGTCGATGCTCGAAGCGGCGAACGACTCGGCGATGTGCAGCTTGGCGAGCGCCGCTTCGAGCGGCGCCCGCTCGCCGCGGTCCTTGAGCTCGGCGACCCGGTAGAGCAGCAGGCGGGAGGTCTCGAGCCGCAGCTTCATCTCGGCGATGCGGTTCGACACCGACTGGAAGTCGCCGATCGGGCGCCCGAACTGGCGCCGCTCGCGGGCGTAGGCGATGCAGTCGTCGAGCTGCCGCGCCATCGCGCCAACGTGGCTGGCGAAGACGAAGCCGCGCTCCCAGTCCATCGAGTGGTTGAAGATGGCGACGCCGGCCCCCTCCGGTCCGAGCCGGCTCGCTTCCGGCACGAAGCAGTCCTCGAGAACGATGTCGCCCAGCGGGTTGGTGCGCAGCCCCATCTTGGCGCGCGGCGGGGACGCCGTGTACCCCTCGCGGTCGCTGTCGACGAGGAAGGCGGAGATCCCCCATTCGCCGACCTCGGGATCGGTGCTGGCGAACACCAGGGCGAGCCCCGCCGCCGGCGCGAGGCCGAGGTAGGCCTTGTGGCCGTTGAGGCGGTAGCCGCCGTCGACCTTGTCGGCTCGGGTGCGGAGGGCGAAGGCGTCGGAGCCGCTCTCCGGCTCGCTCATGCCGTGCGCGGCGAGCAGCTCGCCGGAGATCAGGCGCGGGAGGTAGCGCTGCTGCTGCTCCTCGCTGCCGAACTCGAGCAGCGGGATCTGAACGCTCCACAGCTGGCCGTTGAGGCCGAGCGTCAGCGCGTTGTCGCGGCAGCCGTAGCCGAGCCCCTCGAGGCGGCGGATGGTGCTCGTCACCCCGAGGCCGGCACCGCCGAACGCCTCCGGCATGCACCAGCCGAGGGTGCCGAAGTCGGCGCACCGGCGCCACAGCTCGAGCGAGAATCGCTGTTCGGCGTCACGGTCGACCAGCCCCTGGTTGAGCGTTTCGCGGGCGAAGGCGACGCTCTCCTGGTAGCCGGTCTCCTGCTCTTCGGTCCACATGATGGGGCCCGCCACCGGGGTCGTCATCGGCGGCGGCTCGCGGGGTGCCGCCGGATGTTATCCCGGTCGATGGAGGGGACGACGGCCGACGGCGGCGACCTGCGGTACAGTGCTGCGCTCCGCCGCGTTCGGCCGTCGACCGGCCGAACGGCTCCCGATCGATGATGCTCCCGCGCCGCTCTTCGCAGCGCCTTCTCGAGGCGACGCTCGCAGCGACCCTGATGCTGCTGGCGCCGGCCGCCGTGCGCGCCCACGCCACCGGCGAGAACTACGTCTGGCTCAACGTCGAGGCCGACCGGCTCAGCGGGCGCTTCGAGATCCGGGTCGACGATCTCGAGCGCCGGTTCGGGAACAGCGACGACGTCGCCGCGGTGCACGCCTACCTCGC
>JBPEXA010000359.1:0-4395 GCA_052032135.1 Thermoanaerobaculia bacterium
CTTGAGCGTCGGCGCCGGCGCCTGCCGGAAGTCGTCGAAGCGGTAGGTGAGCAGCGCCGCTTCGCGGAGGACGACGGCGGCGCCGCCGACCGTCGACAGGCGGCGGTGCTTCGGCGGCACCAGCAGCAGCTCCTGGCTGGCGGTCGCCGCGAGGTCGGCGCCCGTCCGCTCGAACCACGGCGCCACCGCGTGAGCGTCGAACTCGGCCGCCGGGCCGAGGCCGTAGAGGGTCACCTGAACGCCGCCGCCGGCGTCCGCGGAGAGCTCGAGTCGCCGCTCCTTCTCCCCCGTCCAGCCGCGCCGGCGCACGGCACCACGGATCCGAGCCGCCAGCTCGCGGTCGAGCTCGGCGAGCGGGAGCGGCTTGTCCTCGAAGCAGCCGATGGCGAGGGTGCCGGCGCGCAGGCTGTCGCGGACGGCGATGCTGGGCTCGAGGATTCGGGTCACGCGCGCGCCTCCGGGTCGCGGAGTGTAGCAGCCGGCACGGTAGACTCGGCGGCGGTCGATGCCGAGCGAGCCCAGCAGGCCGAGGTGATGCGTGTCCAATCCTTTCTCGTTTCTTGAACTGGCGGGCGGCTCCCTCAACTTCCTGAAGCTGGACGAAGAGGAGCTGCGGCGGGTGATGCCCGACGCCGCCGAGAAGCTGCCCGAGCCGCAGCGCATCTTTCTCGACGACGAGGACGCCACCCCGCTGCTCGGCTTCCCGGTGCTCACCGACGCCCGCACCGAGCGGCTGCGCAAGGCGCTCGACGGCTACCTCGAGCAGGAGTCGCACGTGCAGGTGGCGATGCACGGCACCGAGGCGATCGACAAGAAGGCGCGCGAGGCGGCGTGGGAGCGCTACCGCGAGCTGCTGGTGCAGGTCACCGAGAACACCACCCGCTCGAGCTTCGGGCGCCGCTACACCGACATCTTCTGGCTCTACCACTCGATCGCCATCTCCCGGCTGTTCAAGGAGCTGCCGCAGCGGGTGCGCCGCATCGATCTCGAGTCGGGCCGCGAGCACGGCGAGACGATCAAGTACCAGGTGTTCGATCGCTTCCTCGATCGCGTGCTCGCCACCACCTACGACACCGTCCACCGGGTGGCGACCGAGACCGAGGAGGAGGAGCGGCTGCTCTTCCCGTCGATCCTCGAGACGATGCGCGACAACCTGCTGATCCTCACCGAGGATCACGTCGGCCCCGACATGCGGGAGCTGAAGGCGTACTTCCGCGGCTGCCTGGAGCTCGATCCGCTCACCTTCCGTCGCCAGGTCGAGTACCTCCACCACTGGCACCGGGCGATGCTCGAGCGCGACCCGAGCCTGCGCCCCCTCGCCCGCCACGTCACCGGCGTCGACCCGCAGCCCGACCCCGACCGCATGCTGCGGATCCCCGGCTACCTCACCTTCCTCGCCGACCACCGCGGCTACGACCGCGAGCGGCTGCCCGACCCGCGCGGGGTGCGGATCTGGGAAAACCTGCTGGAGCGGCTGCGGGAGTTCGAGCTGCTGCTGACGCTGCGCCGGATGGTGATCCCCATCCGTCGCGAGGAGGAGGCGCTCGTCTGTCAGGCGCCGAACCTGCGCAGCGGCGGCTTCCTGTCGCGGACCGTCAAGCTGTCGGAGAGCACCCGCCCCTTCGAGTTCCTCACCCCGTGGGTGGTCGATCCGCTGGTCAGCCGCTACGGGCTGATCTACGACATCGCCGACTTCTCGTCGGTGGTGTCGATGCTCAAGTACAGCGGGCGGCGCGAGGAGGACCAGTCGTACCGCTCGATCTTCCGCTTCCAGCGCCGCATCAATCAGATGGCGCGCGTCCACCATCTCAAGCTCGAGAAGTACCTCGGCGACGGCGCCCTCTACTCCGGCCGCGAGGCGAGCCGGCTGCTGTCGACCGCCATCCACCTGCAGCGCTTCTACAAGAAGGCGTTGCGGGAGCGGTTCCCGTTCGATCGCGGCATCCGGATGGCCCTCAACTACGGCCAGTACCGGCTGCTGCCGATCGAGGAGGGGACGCGGGCGATCGAGCGCCGCTACGAGTTCTTCGGCTACGGCATCATCGAGCTCACCCGGCTGGTCACCGGCAAGGGCGGCCAGGCGATCGAGACGGTGAAGCGGATGCTGCTGTCGCTCGGCTACGAGCACGAGGAGGTCGAGCGCTTCTTCCGACCGCTGCTCGAGCGCCGCGTCGACCTCGTCGACACCGAGGAGGAGGCGCGCGACTTCTACGCCTACATCGACCAGTCGGGCGAGCTGACCAACGAGGGGATCGTCGTCACCGACCGCTTCGTCGAGCGCGTCGATCCGACCGGCAAGCACGCCCCCTACCGGCTGGCGGTCGACGGCTCGCGCAAGTACGTCGCCTTCGAGCTCGACGAGGCGGGGGGGCGCATCGCCGTCGGCCTGCGCCGGCTCGGCACCCCGAGCCTCAAGGGGATCGAGTCGACGATCATCTACGAGGTTGTCGACGCCGGCGAGTGGAATCTGCCGGGGATGTCGCGGCTGCGCGCCCCCGACCTCAACGCCGCCTTGGAGATTCTGACGAAATCGGAGACACTCCTCCGTCAATCGGGCCCCCAGACGGTGGTCGAATCGAGGGAGAGTGGCTGATGACGGAAGTGGTCTGGCAGACGGAGCTGGAGGGGCTGCCCGCCCCGCGGCGCGGCAAGGTCCGCGACATCTACGACCTCGGTGACGAGCTGCTGATCGTCGCCTGCGACCGGATCTCCGCCTACGACCACGTCCTCCACCCCGGCATCCCGGGCAAGGGGAAGATCCTCAGCCAGCTGACCAACTACTGGTTCGACGTCTTCGCCGACCGGGTGCCCAACCACCTGGTGGCGACCGACGTCGAGGAGTTCCCCGACGCGCTGCGCGCCCATGCCGACGTGCTCCGCGGCCGCTCGGTGCTCGCCCGCAAGGCGGAGGTCATCCCGTTCGAGTGCGTCGCCCGCGGCTACCTCGCCGGCAGCGGTCACCGCGAGTACCTCGACAGCGGCGAGGTGTGCGGCATCCCGCTGCCGGATGGGCTCCAGCGTGCCGACCGGCTGCCGCAGCCGATCTTCACCCCGGCGACCAAGGCGGAGAGCGGGCACGACGAGAACATCAGCTTCGACGTCATGTGCGAGGGGGCGGGCGAGGAGACCGCCCGCCGGCTGCGCGAGCTGACCCTCGACCTCTACGAGGCGGGCGCCGAGCAGATGCTCGAGCACGACCTGATCCTCGCCGACACCAAGTTCGAGTTCGGCACCATCGACGGCGAGATCGTCCTCATCGACGAGGTGCTCACGCCGGACTCGTCGCGCTTCTGGGAGCGCGACCAGTGGCAGCCGGGCACCGAGCCGGTGTCGCTCGACAAGCAGTACGTGCGCAACTGGCTCGACGACTGCGGCTGGGACCACGACTCGCCGCCGCCGAGCCTGCCGCGCGAGGTCGTGCTCGGCACGCTCAACCGCTACGTCGAGGCGTTCCAGCGGATCAGCGGCCGCGACCCGCAGCTCTGAGCGGAGGGCGAGGGCGGCGGGCCGCGGCGCTCAGAAGGCGTCGGGCGGCGGCTGGTCGCGCGACAGGTTCATGAACTTCGTCATCTCGCCGAGGAAGACGAGGCGGACGGTGCCGGTCTGGCCGTTGCGGTGCTTGCCGAGGATCAGCTCCGCCTCGCCCGGGAACTCGCTGTTCTCGTTGTACATGTCGTCGCGGTAGATGAACAGCACCAGGTCGGCGTCCTGCTCGATCGAGCCCGACTCGCGCAGATCGGAGAGCTGCGGGCGATGGTCCTTCCCCCGCTGCTCCGGCCGCCGCGACAGCTGGGAGAGGCAGAGCACCGGGATGCCGAGCTCCTTGGCGAGCTGCTTGAAGTGACGGGTGATCGCCGAGATCTCGAGGTTGCGATTCTCGTAGCGCCCCCCCGCCTCCATCAGCTGCAGGTAGTCGATCACCAGCAGGTCGAGCCCCTTCTCCGCCTTCAGCCGCCGCGCCTTGGAGGCGACCTCGAGCAGGCTCGGGCTCGCGGTGTCGTCGATGTAGAGATGCTTGTCCGAGGTCGTCTTGACCGCCCGCAGCAGCCGGGTCCAGTGGTTCTGCGACAGATGGCCGGAGCGCAGCCGGTAGAACTCGACGTTGGCCTCGGCGGAGAGGATCCTCAGCGTCAGCTCCTCGCGGCTCATCTCGAGCGAGAAGACGCCGACCGACAGCCCCTCGCGGAAGGAGACGTGCTGCGCGATGTTGAGCGCCAGGCTGGTCTTGCCCATCCCCGGCCGGGCGGCGAGGATCACCAGGTTGCCGGGGTGAAAGCCGAGGGTGATCTTGTCGAGGTCGGTGTAGCCGGTGGCGACGCCGGTGAGGATCCGCTCCGGCTTGTCCTCGAGCTCGGCGAGCGTCGCCTGGAAGATGTCGCCGAGCGGCACGAAGCC
>JBPEXA010000036.1:0-10979 GCA_052032135.1 Thermoanaerobaculia bacterium
GGCCTGGCGAGCGGCGACTTCGTCTTCGTCGGCGATCTCGGTCGCCCCGATCTGCTCGAGTCCGCCGCCGGGGTGGTCGGCGCGCGCGAGCCCTCGGCGCAGCGGCTGTTCGAATCACTGCCGACCTTCCTGCGGCTGCCGGACTTCGTGCAGGTGTGGCCGGCGCACGGCGCCGGCAGCGCTTGCGGCAAGGCGCTCGGCGCGGTGCCGACCTCGACGGTCGGCTACGAACGGCGCTTCAATGCCGCGATCAGCGTCGCGTCGGACGGCGAGTCGGCGTTCGTCGACGCCATCCTCGAAGGGCAGCCCGAGCCGCCGCTCTACTTCGCGCGCATGAAGCGTCTCAACCGGGACGGGGTGCCGCTGCTCGGCAGCCTGCCCGAGCCGTCACCGGTGGCGGCCGGCGACCTCGCCGAGCTCGCCGCGAGCGAGGGGACGGTGGTGGTCGACACCCGTCGTGATCGGCGCGCCTTCATGGCGGGTCACGTCGCCGGATCGCTCTACGCCCCCTTCGACAAGAGCTTCCCGACGGTGGTCGGCTCCTACGTCGACCCCGAGCAGGAGATCGTCCTCGTCCTCGAGCCGGAGAGGATCGAGGAGGCGGTGCGCGACCTGGTGCGCATCGGCTTCGACAAGGTCACCGGCCGGGTGGCGCCCGCCGACCTCGCGGATCTCGACGACCTGGTGGCGACGCCGGTGGTCGAGTTCGCTCGCCTCGACGACGCCCTCGACGAGGAGGCGGTGGTGGTCGACGTGCGCGGCGCCGCCGAGTACGCCGCCGGCCACGTGCCGGGGGCGATCAACGTCGCCCACACGCGGCTGGTGCCGCGGCTCGACGAAGTGCCGGCCGATCGGCCGCTGCTGGTGCATTGCAAGTCGGGTGCGCGGGCGGCGGTGGCGAGCGCGATGCTCGAGCGCAGCGGCCGCGACGTGCGCTACGTCGACGGTGAGTACGCCGCCTGGGCGTCGGCGCGGCGCGACGCGGCAGCCGCCTCCTGAGGGCGCGTCAGGCGACGCCGGCGAAGCGCTGCTGGATGCGCTCCATCGCCGCCGCCGGCAGCTCCCCCTCGCCGATCCGCTGGCAGCAGTCACGGGTGAGATCGAGGGTGTCGAAGAAGGAGCGGCAGCGGTCGGAGATGAACTCGTCCGGCACCGGGAAGGGGACGCCGCGATCGATCGCCTCCAGCTTGGCGGTCAGCAGATCGAGGCAGATCGGCGGCGCGTCGGGATTGGCGACCGCCCGCTGCGGCAGCGCCGAGGCGATCTCGCGCCGCAACGCCAGCCGGGCGCGGTAGACGCGCGTCTTCACCGTCTCCGGCTTGACGTCGAGGATGCGGCCGATCTCGACGAGGCTGAGCTCGGCGATGTCCTTGAGGATCAGCGCCATCCGGAAGTCGTCGGGGATCTCGACCAGCGCCGCCTCGAGGATCTCCTGGACCTCGGCGCGCACCCGGGCGTCGAACGGGCTGCCGTCGAGCGACGGCAGATCGGGCACGGTCGGCTCGTCGGCCGGCAGCATGTCGGAGAGCGATCCGATGTGGGCGGGCTCGCCCGCCCGCTTGCGGTGCTTGCGCAGGCAGGCGCGGGTGGCGATGGTGTAGAGCCAGGTCGACGGCTCGGAGCGCCCCTCGAACTGATCCCACTTGCGAAAGGCGGCGAGGAAGATCTCCTGCACCAGCTCCTCGGCGTCCTCCGGCGAGCCGCACAGCCGCAGGCCGAGACCGAAGAGGCGCCCGCCGTAGGCCTCCATCAGCTGCGGGATCGCCTCGTCCGCCGAGAGACCGCGCAGCGTCTCGACCGATGGCGCCGTGACCGTCATTGGAGAACCGATCCTATGCCGAGTGCGGCGTTCCGGCTGCGGTACCCTGAGATGGCGTGTCCAAGCTCGTGTTGGTGCTCGCCGTGCTGGCGGCGATGACGATCCTCGCGTGGGTCGGCAAAGGGCGCTCGGCCAGGGTGGTCTTCTACCTCGTCGGCGTCGCCGTCCTCCAGTTCCTGGTCGTGCGGCAGTTGGAGGCGGTCGACCCGGAGCGCTGGGCGTGGTGGATCGAGACCGTAGAGACCTCGGCGTATCTGTGCATCGTCGGTGCGGCGGTCGGCCACCTCTACTGGTACTGGTTCGTGCGCGAGAAGCCGCCGGTCGACAACCCGTTCGCGGCGAGCTCCGACGAGCGCGACGACTTCGAGGACTGGGAACATTGAGCGGCCGGGGAGCATGGAACGACGGGAGCGCCGTGACCGCCGTCCACGGCTCGCTCCGCCTGCGTGCCGCCTAGCGCCCGTCGCCCGCCCGCTCCACTACCCGCCGCGCATGATGGGCGTTGTGGTAGAGGGTGAAGAAGAGCATCTCGCGAGCGGTGAGCTTGCCGAGCAGCGGATGGGGGAGCCGGTAGCGATCGAGCTGCGACTCGCGCCATCGCGCCATCGCCCGCACCAGCTGTTCGCCGGCGAGCTGCCAGCGGGTGAGCACCACCTCGCGGGAGGGTTCGGCGTCCGTCGGAGCGTAGCGGCCGGCGGCGACCCCACCGCCGGCGAGCGCCCGGCGGTAGAGCTCGACCGTCTCCTCGTAGCTGCGCGATGTGCGGGCGAGGCCGAAGGCGATCAGCAGCCACTTCGGCTTCTCGAGCCCGCCGGCCAGCGCGCGCACCGACCTGGTGAGGTGCCGCAGGTGCTCGGCGGGCGACCAGTGCTCGCCCTGCGGCGCGGCGAGCACGGCCTCGCTGAGCTCGCCGAAGTAGCGGCCGATCTCCTCGCGCTGGCGCTCGAGACGGTCGGCGATCTCGGCGGACGAGTGGGGCGGCGTGACGTCGAACACGCGTTGCAGTCTAGTCGGCTCCACTCCGACAGGGAGCGACGGCCGGGTCCGCGCCGATGGCGGTCTACTGCTGGAACTTCCAGTACACGCCGCCGCTGCCGTCGACGCGCGCCAGCCCGAAGCGTTCGGCCGGCGGCTTGCCCTCGTTGATCAGGTAGAAGAGGTCGGAGAGCACCGAGCGATGCTCGGCGTAGTAGGAGTGGCCGAGGAAGTCGGTCTCGACGCTCGACGCGTCGATGGTGTCGAGGCCGGGCGCGACGACGAGGGAGGCGCCCGCCTCGCCGGCACGCGGGCTCTGGTGGACGGTCTTCGAGGCGCGCAGCGCGAGGTCGTTGGAAGAGGCGTAGAGGGTGATGCGGCTCCCCTCGACGGCGATCGCCGGCAGGATGTCGCGACGGAAGATATCGGCGTCGAGATCGGGAGCGGTGAGGATCACCTCGCGGTAGCGGGCGCGCGTCGTCGGCTCGAGCTGCATCAGAGCGCGGGTCACCCCGCGGTTGCCCATGCTGTGGGCGACGAGGTAGATCGCCTCGGCGGCGGTGTCGTCGGCGACGGTGCGCAGGAAGTCGGTGATGTGCGGCGTCGACCACTCGATGTCGGCTTCGTCCGCGGCGTAGGCCGCCTTGCTGCCGTTCGACGGCCAGCTGAAGAAGATCGGCGGCCCCGCGAACCCGAGGTCGTAGCTCATCTGCGCGGTGCGGCGGGCGGCGTCCTCGAAGGTGACGTTGTAGCCGTGGACGAAGACCAGCGCGCGGCCGCCGGGTGAGGCGGCGATCTCGGCTCGGACGTCGGCGAGGAAGGCGTCGCGGTCGGTCCGCACCCCTTCGAGCAGGACGACGTGCTTCTCCGGGTCCTCCCGGAACTCGAGGCGCCAGATCGACGGCGACTCGAGCTCGCCCATGCGGTGATCGCGCGGGATGCTGACGAGGCACTTGCCCCACGAGATCTCGTCGCCTCGTTCCGGGCCGTACTTGTCCCGTGGGTGCTCGGCGCCGGTGTAGTTGCGATCGGTGCCGTAGTGGACCTGGACGGTGGCGTAGTTGGCGCCGCCGCGCGGCCCGCCGCCGCCGTTCTTCGAAGGTGGCGTGTCGGCGGTGCGTTCGAGGTTGGGGCAGCCGGCGACGGCGACGACGAGGGGGATCGTCGCGAGCACCGCGAGGGCTCGACTGCGCGAGGTCCGTTGGGGCGAGGACGAGGGTGCCATGCTGCACCTCCCAATGCCGTCAGTGCGGTCGCCGACGAGGCGGTCGCCGACGAAGCCGGGTGTTGACGAGGGCCGGTGGCGACAGTCTATCGCCCGTCGTCGGTAGGGACTCGGGCGGCCATCGCGAGCGACGCCGGCCGCGCGGAAGGCCTTCGGTTAGAGTCCGTGGCTTCCGGGGGCGGTCCGATCGCGCCACCGACGCAACCGTCCGATGGCCGTCATGTCGCGCTCGCTCGTCCTGCTCTGCGTCCTGGCATCGGCGGTCCCCGCGGCCGGACAGGAGCATGGCGCCGACGGACCGCGGCTCGCCGCCGCCGCCGTCGATGCGGAGATCACCATCGACGGCCGCCTCGACGAGCTGGTGTGGGAAGCGGCCGAGGTCGCCGACCGCTTCGTGCAGCGCGAGCCCGACGAGTACGCGCCGGCGACCGAGCCGACCCGGGTCCGCGTCCTCTACGACCCGCAGACCCTCTACATCGGCGTCGAGGCGATCGACTCCGACCCGCGGTCGATCGTCGCCCTCGAGATGCAGCGCGACGGGCGGTTGTTCCGCGACGACGGGGTGGCGATCCTGCTCGGCACCTTCGACGATCACCGCAGCGCCTACTTCTTCGAGACCAACCCCAACGGCGCCCGCACCGACGGCCTGGTGTCGGACGAAGGCGACGACTTCAACATCGATTGGGACGGCGTCTGGTCGGTGGCGTCGCGGATCCACGAGTCGGGCTGGACCGCCGAGTTCGCCATCCCGCTGCGCACGCTGCGGTTCGACCCCCGCCTCGACCAGTGGAGCCTCCAGATCCGCCGCTCGATCCGCCGCAAGAACGAGGAGACGTTCTTCGCCCCCCTCGGCCTCGAAGATGGCTTCTTCAAGCTGTCCAAGGCGGGGCATCTCACCGGTCTGCGCGACCTCGAGCCCGGCCTCGCGCTCAACGTCAAGCCGTACGTGACCGCCGCGGTCGGCGAGTCGGACGTCGAGGGGTCGACCGACGACGGCGAGGTCGGCCTCGACCTCAAGTGGGGGGTCACCCGCGGGCTCGGTCTCGACGTCACGGTCAACACCGACTTCGCCGAGACGGAGGTCGACGAGGTGCAGGTCAATCTCACCCGCTTCTCGCTCTTCTTCCCGGAGAAGCGCGAGTTCTTCCTCGAGAACTCCGGGATCTTCGAGTTCGGCACCCCTGGTGGACGGGGAGGCCCGCTCTTCCGCCTCTTCTTCTCGCGCCGCATCGGGATCTCCGAGGAGGGCGATCCGGTGCCGCTCGAATGGGGGGCGCGCCTGGCGGGCAAGGCGAGCCGCTGGAGTCTCGGCCTCATCCAGGCCCACACCGGCAGTCTCTCGACGGCGGAGGAGACGGTCCTCGACACCGACTGGACCGTCGCCCGGGTGAAGCGCGAGGTCGGCAGGCGGTCGAGCGTCGGGGCGCTGGTCACCCGCAAGGAGGCCGGCGCCGGCGGCGCGAGCACCGGCTACGGCGTCGATTGGACGGTGCGGCCGACGAACCGCCTCAGCGTGTGGGGGTTCGCTGCCGCCAGCGACGTGGACGGCGCCGCCGGCGACGACGACGGCATCGCCGGTACCGGCGTCGAGTGGCGCAGCCGGCTGTGGGAGGTGGAGGCCGCCTACGTCGACATCGGCGAGGACTTCGATCCGACCGCCGGCTTCCTCCGCCGCAGCGGGGTCGCCAACGCTCAGGCGAACATCGAGTTCGAGCCTCGGCCGGCGCATCCGCGCATCCGCAATCTCGCCTTCGAGCTCGAATTCGACCGCTTCACCCGCGACGACGGCTCGATCGAGTCGGAGGACGTGCAGATCAACTTCTTTGGTGTGACCTTCGAGAGCGGCCACACGGTGGAGCTGTTCACCCAGTTCAAGAGGGAGGGGCTCGACGAGCCGTTCGAGATCTCCGACGGGGTCGTTCTCCCCGTCGACGACTACGAGTTTCACGACTGGGGGATCTTCTATCGCGGCAACGAGGGGCGGAGGCTCTCCGCGCGCGGCTTCGTCGTCGGCGGCGAGTACTACGACGGCCGGCGGTTCCAGACCAACCTCACCGGCACCTGGCGGCCGAGCCGTCGCTGGAGCAGCGAGACGACCTGGAACCGCGCCGACATCGATCTGCCGGCGGGCGACTTCGTCACCAATCTGGTCCGTCAGCGACTGTCGATCGCGCTGTCCCCCGACATCGTGCTCTCCGCCCTCGCCCAGTACAGCAACGTCAGCGACGAGCTGGGGCTCAACGTCCGCTTCAACTGGATCTACCGGCCGGGCGCCGACCTGTTCATCGTCTACAACCAGGGGTGGCTGGCGCCCGACGGCGTCTCCATGCTCGACGCCGTCGACCGTCGCCTGGCGGTGAAGTTCACCTACCTCTTCCAGCGGTAGCGCACGAGTCCGGGACGCAGCTCGGGCGCCGCGCCGCGGGGTGCACGGCCTGCGATCACCCCGCCTGGGTGGTCGGCCCGGCCGTCTGCTCGGCGACCGATTCGAACCCCTCCAAGCGCGAGGTGCAGCTCGGGCAGCGGACCGCCCGGAAGGCGATCTGCGCTCGGCAGTAGGGACACTTCTTGTGGGCGGGCTCGTCGGCCGGTGCCGGCTCCTTGTCGATCACCTGGTCCATCGCCGAGTCGAGGCGGTTGATCAGCCGGATGATCATGAACATCGCCAGCCCGACGAGCAGCAGCGACAGCACGTTGTTGAGGAACAGCCCGTAGTTGATGGTCACCGCGCCCGCCTCCTGGGCCGCCGCGAGCGTCTTGTAGGGGCCGGCCGGCTCGCCGGCTCTCAACACCCAGAAGGTGTCCTCGAACTCGACCTCCCCGATCACCATCCCGGTGAGCGGCATGATGAGGTCGTTCACCGCCGACTTGACGACCGTCGTGAACGCGGCACCGACGGTGAAGCCGATCGCCAGATCGACGAAATTGCCGCGCATGATGAACTTCTTGAACTCGTTGATCATCCTTCTCCCCCTTCGGCGGCCGCCTCCGTCGTCGCCGGGTCGTCCTGGCCGCCGACCAGCGCGCCGTTGGCGATCACGTGGGCGATGCGCCGCGTGTGGGCGATGTCGGCGAGCGGGTCGGCGTCGAGCACCACCAGATCGGCGAGCCGTCCCGCTTCGACGACGCCGAGCCGGTCACCGACGCCCATGAACTCGGCGGCGTCGCGGGTCGCCATCTGCAGCACGCGGGCCGGCGTCAGGCCGGCGTCGACGAGGATGGCGAGCTCGTCATGGAGGCCGATCCCGGGGCGCGAACCGGGGTTGGGGCTGTCGCTGCCGGCGAGCAGCCGGACGCCCGCCTCCTCGAGCTCGATCACCATCTCGGTGAGCCGCTGGGCGCGGCGACAGGCGCGACCGAGGTCTTCGTCGTCGGTCTCGCGCAGCTCGACGAACCGTCGCAGGAAGCCGGGGAGCGCCGCCAGCTCCGCTTCGGTGAGCGGCGCCATCGGGGCGTCCGGGCAGCGCGGGTCGTTGACCAGGATCAAGGTCGGCACCAGCCAGGTGTCCGCCTCCTGGAGCCGTGCGAAGAGATCGGCGGTCTTGTCGGGGTCGTGGGTGGCGAGGAGCCGGTCGGCCAACCGCTTCTCGGCGGTCTGAGCGGCGGCGGTCGGCGTGTCGCCGTCGAGGATCGCCTGCTCGATCTCGGCGCGGAACGCCTCCTCGTCGCTCGACGTCGCGACCAGCATGTCGTAGAGGTGCTCGAGGGAGCGTTGCCCGGCGGCTACCGCCCTGCGGGTGCCGACCCGCGAAGGGACGTGGCCGGCGAAGTGGAGCCCGCGCTCGGCCGCCCGCTCGGCGATCGCCTCGAAGGTGTCGGGCGCCAGGGCGCTGTAGACCTTGATGAAGTCGGCACCCCGATCGGCCAGGGTGTCGACCCACTCGCGGCCCGAGGCCGGGTCCTGCACCCCCTTGAAGAAGACCGCCCGCTGCTCCTCCGGCGCGCCGCCGTTGAGGATGAAGCCGGCGGCGAAGACGCGCGGCCCTTGCAGCTCGCCGTCGCGCACCGCCTGCCGCCAGTCCCAGACGCCGGCCGAGCCGCCCCACTGCGGATCGATGCCGGTGCCCATCTCGCGCACGGCGGTGATGCCGTGGGCGAGGAAGATCTCGGAGAACGGGCTCGGCCCCCAGGCGTGGACGTGGAGGTCCCAGAGGCCGGGGATGACATAGCGGCCCGCGCCGTCGAGCGTCGGCGTCGCCTCGGGGAGACGGACGTCGGCAGCCGGCGCCACGGCGACGATGCGATCGCCCTCGATGACGACGGTCTGGTCGGGGATCGCGGAGCCGGTGGTGACGTCGATGACCGTCGCCCCGGTGATCGCCAGGTCGGCGGCGGGGATCTCGATCGAGGAGGTGCAGGCGGCCGCCGCCAGGGCGGCGACGAGTGCGGGGACGGGTGACAGCCAACGGTGGCGGAGTCGAGAGCGGGCCATCGGCCGACTATACCGACGGCACCGCCGCGCGCCGGAGCTGTAACGAGCGCCGGCTCGACGTCGCCTCTAGGGTGTAGCCCACGTAAGAATCCCGACCCGGAGGTGAGCATGCAGCACGCTCCAAGAACGAACGCGGTGGCGCTGACCGTGGCGACCACCCTCGCATGGCTCCCGGGATGCACCGGCGGGCCGCCCGAAGAGGCGCCACCCGAGGAGCCGCCGGCGCCGCCGATCCAGGAGCCGGCACCGGTGAAGCTCGGCCATTTTCTCTGCTACGAGTCGACCGCCGAGCCGAGCCCCGTCTACCCCCAGGTGCAGCTCCGAGACCAGTTCTATCGCGACTGGATCCCCTTCAACCTGCTCCCCGGCGGCGAGCGCTTCTGCAACCCGGTCGCGAAGACGCACCAGGATCGAGAGCACGGCATTCCCGACCGCGACCACCATCTGGTCGCCATCCACGGTGGATCGCCGGGCGAGACGCCCCAGGAGGGGTGGGTCACCGTCGTCAACCAGTTCTTCCCCAAGGGTCAGCGGCTGGTCGTCAGCACCACCGAGCGGCAGTACCTCATGGTGCCGACCCACAAGACGGGCATCGATCCGTCGCCCGACGAGTGGCGGGAGCACGCGAAGCCGGCGGGTCTCAACCACTTCAAATGCTACCCGGCGGCCGGCGATGCGCCGGGCGTGCCGGTCGACCTCACGGATCAGGCGGACGCCTATCCGGGCGTCATGGTCGGGGACCCGGCCCTGCTGTGCAATCCGACGGCGAAGCGCCACGACGGCGACCACGACATCGAGCCGGTCGACGGCGACGACCATCTGGTCTGCTACGACGTCGAGCGCGACAAGGAGATCGCCTTCCTGGGCAATCACCAGCTCGATCGGGCCGGCCGCCTCTACCCGGCGCGCGCTCTCGAGTGGCTGTGCGCCCCCTCGAGCAAGCAGCGGGGGGACGGCTGGTGGGACACGCCGCCGGGGTAGCCGGTCGCTCGGTAGCCAGTCGCTGGGGTAGCCGGTCGCCGGGGTAGCTAGTCGTCGGGCCTGAAGAAGCCCCACGACTCCAGGCCGCCCCGCAGCCGGCGATGGCCGACGATGCGGTAGCCGAAGTGGCGGTAGAGGTCGACGTTGACGGGGTCCTCGGTCTCGAGGGCGACGCCGGTCGACTGAGGGTGGGCGCTCGAATGGGAGTGGACCGCGTCGAGCAGCGCCCGACCGCATCCGGTCCCGGCCGCCGATCGGCGCACCCCGAGCATGCTGAGGTAGCAGTGTGGGCGGCGCGGCTTGAACGCCGCGGTGGCGAGAGCGTAGTCGCGATAGCGGTCGTGGGCGGGCCGACCGAGCCGGCTCCAGGTCGCCGCTCGCAGTTCGTCGAGCTCGGACGGCTCGACCGCTGCGGGGTCGACGACGTCGGCGGCGGCGACCAGTTGGCCTTCGACGGTCACACCGAGAAAGTGCCCGCCGCACAGCCGGGTGGTCTCGAGGAACAGGCGGACGAGCCGCCGGAGACGTCGATCGAAGTCGTCGCCGTCGCCGAGAACCCAACGCATGGTGGGGTAGTCGGCGAAGGCGTCGCAGTGGACGTCGACGACCTCCTCCAGCCGAGGGGCGTCGAGGGGGTCGACGCGGTGGACGCTCGACACGGTGGCGCCGGCGACTGCGCGCTAGCGGCGCGGCCGGCTCATTCGGCGGGCCCGACCACGCGCAGGTTGAAGTCGGTGGTCTCCATGTAGCCCCAGAGGCGCAGCCAGAACGGCAGCAGCATCTCGGTGGCGCGGGCTGCGGTGATGTCGCCGAGGTCGACGAAGGAGTCCCAGCCGAAATCGGCGATCAGCCGCCGCACCTCGGTCTTCGCCGACTCGTCGTTACCGCAGAGGAAGAGGTCGTGCGGCCCCGCGACGAGGTCGGGGTCGACCATCACGCGCGAGTTGACGGTGTTGAACACCTTGACCACCCGGCTGTCCGGGAACTCGCGCTGGATCTGCTCGCCGAGCGAGTCGGTGTTGCAGACCGTCAGCGTCGGCGGCATCCCCTTCGAGAAGTCGAGGGGGTTGGCGACGTCGATCAGGATCTTTCCGGCGAGGTTGTCCGCGCCGGCGGCGCGCAGGGCGTCGAGGGAGGCGATGCCGGCGGTGCAGTTGAGCACCATGTCGCCGAAGGCGGCGGCCTCCTCGAAGGTGCCGTGGGAGGCCCGCTCCCCGCCGTCGGCGGCGAACGCGGCTGCCGACTCGTTGTCGGCACTGCGGGCACCCATGCGGACGTCGTGGCCGAGCTCGAGGAGCTTCCCCGCCAGGGTGCGGCCGACGATGCCGGTGCCGAGAACTCCGAATCTCATGGTCGTCTCTCAGCCGCCGAGGTCGAAGGCGACGATCTCCTCGCGATCGCGGGCGTAGAGGGTCGATCCGACGAGCGTCGGCACCGTCCAGCTGCGCGACTCGAACACCTTGGCGCGCGCCTCGATCTTCGGGCCCTCGGGAGTCGCGGTGGCGAGCGCCAGATCTCCGTCCTCGTCGAGGATCACCAGCCGCTCG
>JBPEXA010000360.1:0-1548 GCA_052032135.1 Thermoanaerobaculia bacterium
ACCGCCTCACCGGCGGCCGGTGGGTCGAGGCGCCGATCGTGCTCGACGATCATCGTGGCGCCGGGGGCGGCGAGGGGGACCATCCCCTCGATCAACGGCCGGTGCCCGTCGAACGCGTACGGGGGGTCGGCGAACAGCCAGTCGAACCGCTGCCCGCGCTCCGCCAACCGCGCGAGGCCTCCCGGCAGCCGGAGCTCGATCGCCCGCGCCCCGGCGACGCCGAGGCGGCGATGGGCGGCAGCGAGCTCGCGGACCGCCGCCCGGGCGCCGTCGACCTGCCAGCAGAGCGCCGCGCCGCGGCTGATCGCCTCGACGCCGACCGCCCCGCTGCCGGCGAACAGATCGAGGAAGCGGGTGCCGACGATGCGCGGCCCGATGATGTCGAACAACGCCTCCCGCACGATGCCTTCGGTCGGCCGCACGCCGCGGGGCACCGACAACCGGCGCCCCCGCAGATCGCCGCCGCTCAGCCGCACGCCGCGCCCGCTCACGGCGTCGCCTCCTCGACGCCGACGAAGCGTTGCGCGAGCGCCTCGACCGCGACGTACACCGTCAGCGGCTGGTCGATGCCGTGCAGCTCGACGCCGCGGCGATCGGTCGTCCACCCCCGCACCCGGTAGCGCGCCCCGCTACGATCGATCAGCACGTCGCCGGGGGTCGGGACGTAGTCGGGCCCCAGTCCGGCGATCTCGCTGCGCAGCCGGGCGATCACGGTGAGCTCGTCGGCGATGGCGAGGATGCGGGACAGCTCGAGGCTGACGCGCTCGAGGTTGCCGAACTCGGCACCGCCCCGCGGGCCGTCCGGCACGTCGAGCACCAGGCGGCAGCGCTCCAGCCACTCCCCTTCGAGCTCGGATCTCGGGCGCGCAGCCGGGCCGAGCGACTCCGCCTGCAGCCGGCGCCGGATCGCGGCGATGCCGTCGGGATCGAGCTCCGCCAGCGTCATCAGCTCGGCGCCGATCTCCCCCTCCCGCAGCCGCAGGGTGCCGTTGGCGAACAGCGTCAGCTCGCTGCGCACGCCACCGGTGCGACAGTCGAGTCGCAGCAGCTCGTGCGATCGGGGATCGACCGGCTCGGTGGCGCCGGCGGGGAGCGCGATCCCCGCCACCAGCAGACCGACCCCTGCCCAGCGGACGTTCATGTTTCGGCCCTCAACCGGTCACAAGCGTACTGCAGTTCATCGCCGTCCTCGATCTCGCCGTCGCGACGGGCGGCCAGGGTGCGGGCGAGGGCGCGGCCGATCCCCGGTCCCGGGGGGAAGCCGGCGGCGATCAGCTGCTCGCCGCTGATCGCCAGCTCCACCCCGAGCACCCGCTCCCGATAGCGCCCGACGACGGTCGCCAGCTCGCCGCCGCCGGCCGACGCCAGGAGGTCGAGCTCCTCGGCGTCCATGCCCTCGAGAGCAGCCGCCAGCTCGCTCGGGCGCGCCGTCATCCATCGCCTCGCCTCCCGCTGCAGACGGTGGGCCCTGCGGGCGGTCGCCCGCCACCGCTCGACGAGGTGATCGGGGAGGCCGAGACGGGCGGCGAGCGCCGCCGCCGCCTCGAG
>JBPEXA010000361.1:0-5885 GCA_052032135.1 Thermoanaerobaculia bacterium
CACGAGGCGCTCAAGGCGTACGGCGCCCACGACGACGACGAGCAGCGGCGGCGCGTCACCCGCATCGGCTTCGAGCTGGTCGAGGTGTCCGGTTTTCGGGACTTCCCGTTCACCTTCCACCTCATCGACATGCCCGTCCCCAACGCTTTCGCCCTCCCTGGAGGACAGATCTTCCTCACCCGCGGCATGCTGCGGATGGACCTCACCGACGACGAGCTCGCCAACCTGCTCGGCCACGAGATCGCCCACGTCATCGAGCGCCACGGCATCCGCACGCAGAAGAAGGCGCGGCTGCTGAACGTCCTCGGCCAGGCGCTGGTGATCGGCGTGCTCGCCAACGAGATCTCCAACGACCGCTCCGAGCGCCGCAGCGACCCCTACTACGACCCCTACGCCCGCGGCGGATCGGAGGCGGCGAGCCGGGTGCAGGGGGCGGCGGCGGCCAGCCTGGTGACCAGCGAGCTGCTGCTGCGCTCCTACAGCCGCGAGTTCGAGGACGAGGCGGACGCCACCGGCCAGCGGCTCGCCGCGCTCGCCGGCTACGACCCGGCCGGCACCGGGAGCCTGATGCACAAGATGCGGGTGCAGCTGCCCGAGACCAAGGAGTACGGCTACTGGCGCACCCACCCGTTCTTCGACCTGCGGGTGCAGAGCGCCGAGGTGCGGCGCGGCAACCTGACCATCGCCCCGACGGCCCCCGACCCCGCGCGGCTCCGCGCCGACACCCAGCGCGTGCTGCTCGACTGGGCGGCCGGGCAGCAGCTCGACGAGGGGGCCGAAGACTACGCGCGCACGGTGGCGCTCCACACCTGGCCGCTCGGCAAGGCGGCGGACGACATCCGCCTGGCGAAGCTGCGGGAGGTTCGCGACGCCGAGCTCGCCGACGACGAGCTGGCGCGCGACTACAGCCGCCTGATCGACATCTACCGCCGGGAGATCGACGATCTGACCGAGCTGTCGCCGGCCAGCCCGCTGATCGGCGTCCTCCGCGAGGAGATCGCCGACTTCGAGAGCAGCCGAGAGGCGCTCTACCCGCAGGCGGTGGAGGTGCTCGAAGGCGGCGTCTACCAGACGGCGTTCCTCGAGACCTTCCTCAGCAACTATCCCGACAGCGAGAGCACGCCGCGCGTCGCGCTCGAGCTCGGCGAGGCGTTCAGCCGCCTCAGCCGTCGCACCGAGGCGGTCGAGCGCTTCCTCCAGGCCTGGCGGGCCGGCCCCGAGAGCGAGCAGGGGGTGCGGGCTCGACGCGGGCTGGTCGTGCTCGCCGGCCGCCTCGACGACCTCGCCGCGCTCGAGAAGCTCGCCGCCCAGGAGGACGAAGAGCTCGCCGGCCTCGCCCGCCAACGTCTCGGCGCGCTGGCATCCAAGTATCAGCAGATCGAGACCGGCTCCGCCTATCTCTCCGAGTACCCGGAGGGGACGCATGCCGAGACGGTGACCGCACGGCTCAACGCCCTCGCCGACGACCTCTATGGCGAGATCGTCCTCTACCAGACGGTCGGCGACGCCGCCAAGGCGGTGCGGGGCATCCAGCGCATCCTCGCTCACGCTCCCTTCTCGCCGGCCGCCGACCGGTTGCGCAGCCGGATGGTCGTCGAGAGCTGACCCTTCCCATCCCGGCGCCGGCTGGATAGCCTCGCCGCCGCCGGCCTCGCGGTGACTTTTGGTCGCGGCGCCGGTCCAACCACCCGACAGCCGCCGGACGCCCCGGCGCAGACTGACTGACAGGAGTCCTTCCGATGGATCACCGCATCGGCCCGCTCGCCGCGGGCCTCGCCTTCGCCCTCGCCCTCCACCTCTCCCCCGCCGTCGCCGACGACGACGCCCCCGAGCTCGGCTGGGCGCAGAGCGTCGAGCTGAGCCTGGTGTCGACCAGTGGCAACGCCGAGTCGGACACCCTCGGCATGGCCGCCGCCTTCGTCAACACCATGCCGGAGGCGACGCTCACGTTCACCGCCAACGCGCTGCGGGCGGAGTCGACGGCGACCTCCCGCACCGCGATCGGCAGCTCCCCCGCCGACTTCGTGGTCCGCGAGCGCTCGACCAGCATGCTGACCGCCGAGAAGTACGCGGCGGGCGCCCGCTTCGACCGCGCGATCTCCGACACCTTCTTCTGGTACACCGGCGCCACCTTCGAGAAGAACGAGTTCGCCGGCTTCAGCGAGCGGATCACCGGCGTCGCCGGCGTCGGCAACCAGTGGTGGGATCGCGACGACTCGCGCTTCCGCACCGATTACGGCCTCACCTGGACGACGCAGGACGACCTCGTCCCCAACCCGGCGATCGACGACTCCTTCCTCGGCGCGCGCCTCGCCTACGACTACTGGCGCCAGCTGACCGCGTCGGCTGAGTATGGCAGCACGCTCGTCGTCGACCAGAACCTCGACGAGAGCGAAGACCTGCGCGGCGATTTCGTCAACTGGCTCGCCGTCTCGCTCAGCGACCACCTCGCCCTCAAGGTGAGCCTCCAGCTGCTCTACGACAACCTGCCCGCGCTCGGGGTGCTGCCGCTGCAGCTGCCCGACGGCATGCCGACCGGCGACCTCGTGACCTTCGAGCTCGACGACACCGACACCATCCTCACCACCGCACTGGTGCTGAGCTTCTGACCGCCGCCGGCCGGAGCGGGGCCGTTCGATTTCCGGAGCGTCACGCCAGGAAGCGGTCCCGCTCCTCCGGCGCCGGCAGCGGACAGCCGTCGAGGCGTCCGTACCAGCGGTTGCGGCGCCGCGCGACGAAGTCGTAGACCGCGTCGCGCAGCGGCCGCGGCACCAGCCGCAGCCACGACACCACCCGCCAGCCGCCGCCGATCGCGGCGAGCGCGCGCAGCACGCCGGTCGAGCGCGCGAACACCCGCTCGCGATCGCTGCCGGGATGCTCGACGAAGAGCACCGAATCGAGATCGTCGGGCAGGCCGGCGCGATCGATCACCGCTGCCGCCGTCACGCCCTGGAGCGGCGCGAACTGCAGCCGGCGGCGGCGGTCGATGCGCAGCAGCCAGCGGACGGAGCGGTGGCACAACGGGCAGTCGCCGTCGTAGAGCACCAGGTGGTCGGTGCCCGGCGCGGCCGGCGTCGAGCCCGTCGCCTCGCCGCTCAACGATCGGTCGGCGCGGCCATCGCCTCCGGCCGCTCGGGATCGGGGAGCACGCTCATGAAGGTCTTGGCCTCCGGCGGCAGCCGCGGCACCCGGCGGTCGAAGAGGATCGTCTCCGCCTTCAGCCGCTCGCCGTAGTAGGCGTCGTTCCACCGCCGGTCGTCGGACAGCTGCGCCCCCTCGATCGAGATCCCCGCGAACAACCCGCGCGAGCGCGAGTAGGCGTAGACCTCGGCGTTGAAGCGCAGGTCGGTGCTCGCCTCGGCGGTGCGCCCGACCGGCCCCGCCGCCACCGTCACGTCGCCGCCGAGGATGAACTCCGAGCGCATCATCGAGCGGGCCCCCTTCTCCGACATGAAGAAGAGCACCAGGTCGGTGACCTGGGCGCCCGCCTGCAGGCCGAAGCTGCCCCCGGTCAGCTTGACAAACAGCGGCGGGCTCCAGCTCCCCGCATCGTCGCGGCACGTCATCACGCCGCGTCCCCGCCGGCCGCCCCACATGAACGCCCCCTTGACCACCTTGGGGAGCACGGCGAGGCAGCGCGCCTCGGCGATCAGCCGTTCCGGCACCCGCCGGTCGTCGACCTCGAAGAGACGGTGAAAGGCCTCCCGCGAGGCGTCGAGCTTGTCGCCGTAGCGGGTGGCCGACGCCGGGGCGGCGAGCAGGGCGGCGACGATCACGAAGATCGTGGGCGTTCGACTCATCAGCGGCTCCTTTGCGCGACCGCGCCGCGAGCGGACCGTCGCGGCCGGGTCCCCTTCGACCCTACACCGTCGCGGCTTCAGGCGGTCAGCTCGGCGGCCGAGAACTCGTAACGCTCGGCGCAGAACGAGCATTCCGCGCGGCAGATGCCGTCGTCGTCGAGCAGCGACGCGACGTCGTCGACGGCGAGCGTGGCGAGCTGCGCCCCGAGCCGCTCGCGGCTGCAGCCACACCGGTAGGCGAGCGGCAGATCCTCCAGCAGCTCGAGGTCGAAGCCGTCGAAGGCGGTGCGCTCGAGCGCCGCCACCCCGCCCGCCGCCAGCGTCTGGCTGACCCCCTCGAGCCCGCGCAGGTTGCGCTCGAGCCGATCGAGGTCCTCCTCCGGCGTTCCCGGCAGCGCCTCGACGACGAGGCCGCCGGCCGCCGTGATGCCGGTCGACGCCGGCAGCACCCCGACCAGCACCGCCGAGCGGATCTGCTCGCTCTGCTCGAGGAAGTGCGCCAGGTCGAGGCCGATCTCGCCGGTCACCAGCTCGACCTCGCTGGTGTAGCGCCGGTCGACGCTCTCGCGGGTGATCCGCAACGTCCCCTTGCCGACGAACGGCGCGAGCCGCATCGAGCCGTCGGCCGGCGTCTCGATCCGCGGGTTGCCGACCAGGCCGCGCACGCCGCCCCCCGCCTCCGCCTCGGCGACGATGCGGCCGATCGGACCGTCGCCGATCACCTCGACGGTCACCCGCGACGGCACCTTGAGCGCGATGCGGCGCACCAGCACGGCGGCGGTCAGCGCGCGGCCGAGGGCGACGGCGGAGATCGGCGAGAGATCGAGGCGGCGGCGCGCCTCCTCGAGCGGCAGCGCGAGATCGACCGCCACCCAGCGCAGCGACCCGTCACCGGCGAGCCCGGTCATCAGCCGGCCCCCGTCGATCACCGGACCCGCTGGCCGCTCGCCGTCCCCCACGCCGGCACTCTAGCAGCCGCTCCGGTGGCCCTCGGGCGCCGCTATACTCCCCGCCGAGCCGCTCGATGCCCGACGAACGAGAAGACGCCGAAGTCGCCGCCAAGGTCGACGGCAGCGAGCTGCTCACCCTCGTCGCCGCCCTCTATCGCGACGAGATGCGGCGGGCGGTGTCGTGGCGCGACCGCCTCGACCGCACCACCAACTGGGCGGTGGTGCTCACCGCCACGCTGCTCACCTGGGCGTTCTCGAGCGCCGAGCACCCCCACTACGTGCTGCTGGTCGCCGAGATCGGGGTGGCGATGTTCGTGCTGGTGGAGGCGCGTCGCTACCGCGTCTACGACGTCTGGCGCTCGCGGGTGCGGCTGATCGAGGAGAACGTCTTCGCCAACGCCATCCACCACGACGGCGCCGAGCAGGAGCAGTGGCGCAAGATGCTCGGCGACGACCTCCGCCACCCGAAGATCAAGACGCCGTGGCTCGAGGCGCTGCAGCGGCGGCTCCGCCGCATCTACATCGTGCTCTTCGCCATCCTCGGCATCGCCTGGGCGCTGCGGGTCACCGCCTTCGCCGAGGGCGAGCTGACGGCGACCGCCGCCGTCGGCGTGGTCGACGGCCGCGTCGTCACCGCCGTCGTCGCCGGCCTCCATCTGGTGCTCCTCGTCCTCGCCTTCGTGCCGATGCAGCGCACTGCGATGGGGTCGCTGCGCGAGACCGACTACGGGTCGGCGTGGCGGGACTGACCGCGCAGCTCAGGGGACGGTCGCCGACCACGCCGACGTGTCGCCCGACTCGAAGCCGTCCGCGAAGATCACGTCGGCGCTGATGTCGAGGAAGACGGCGCTGACCGCGCCGTCGGTGCCGGTGAGGTCACGCCCGCGCACGAACACCAGGTGGCGGCCCGGTTCGAGACCGCCGGTGTCGAGCACCCGCTCGACCGCTTCCGAGGTCTGGTCGAAGCTGCCGTCGCTGGCGGTCATCGCCAGCGGGGTGCCGCCGTCCCACGGCGGGGCGCCGACGAACGCCTCGGCGGCGCTGATGACGTCGGTCGGCTCGGCGGGGTTGTTGTAGCGGGTGTCGTCGATCGTCGCCGTCAGCGTCACCGGGGTGCCGGCGGGCACGTCGTTGG
>JBPEXA010000362.1:0-3199 GCA_052032135.1 Thermoanaerobaculia bacterium
ATGGAGGTGGTGCGCGGGCCGTCGTCGGTGCTCTACGGCAGCGACGCCATCGGCGGCGTCCTCAACCTGGTGACCCGTGACGCCGGCTTCGGTCGCCGGCTCGCCGGCTCGCTCACCGGGCGCTACGTCTCGGCCGGTGACGGCCGGCAGGTCGGCGTCCACCTCGGCGCCGGCGGCGAGCGGGCCGCCTGGCGGCTCGCCTACACCGACCGCTCGTTCGACGACTACGAAGCGCCCGACGGCCGCTACGGCGCCATCGACCTGCCCGCCGGCGCCACCGTGGTCGACAGCGGGGTCGACGACTCGAGCCTGTCGGGGAGCGTCGCCTTCGCGGTCGGCGAGCGCCACGACCTGCGCCTGCGCCTCAACCGCTACCGCGCCGACGACGCCGGCTTCGGCTTCGTCGAGCCGGAGCTGATCGGCGACGACAGCGCCGCCCGGGTGCGCATCCTCTACCCGTTCCAGGACTTCGACCGCTGGACGCTCGCGTGGGCGGGCAATCCGGAGCTTTCCTGGCTCGACTCGGTCGACGCCCAGCTCTACCGCCAGGACAACGAGCGCGGCCTGGTCAACGACATCCGCATCAACATCGGCCCCCTCGGCCCCGGCTTCCCCGACTCGACGGTGCAGGCCGACACCGAGAACTTCACCGATCTGGAGTCGACCGGCCTGCGGCTGGAGGCGATCAAGGCGATCGACGACCGCCACCTGCTGACCTGGGGCGTCGAGGCGTACGAGGACGAGTCGTTCAACACCGACGCCTCGGTGGTCACCACCACCCTGCGCTTCCCGTTCCCGCCGTTCGAGATCGTCGACCTCTCCGGTGACACGGTCGCCAACGCCCCCAACGCCACCAACTCGAGCGTCGGCCTCTTCGCCCAGGCCGAGCTCGCCGCCCACGAGCGGCTCAAGCTCACCCTCGGCGCCCGCAACCAGACGGTCGACACCCGCGCCGAGGCGACTCCCGGCTGGGACGTGCGAGGTCTCGACTTCGACGACGAGGCGACCGTCGCCTCGCTGGCGGCGCTCTACCGGGCGAGCGACTCGGTCAACCTCGCCCTCTCCTACGGCACCGCCTTCCGCGCGCCGAACCTCATCGAGCGGCTGTTCAACGGCCTGACGCCGGAGGGGATCGGCTTCCAGATCCTCAACCCCGGCCTGACCTCCGAGGACAGCGAGACGGTCGATCTCGGCGTGAAGTTCCGGCGCGCCGACGCCCTCGTCGAGCTCAACCTGTTCCGCACCGACATCGAGGACGGCATCATCCAGCACTTCCTGTCGCCGGCCGAGATCGCCACCCTGCCGGCCGACGTCCAGCAGCAGATCGCCCAGAGCGGTGTCCGCTTCGTCGTCCAGCAGCGCAACGCCGACCGGCTGCGCTACGAGGGGGTCGAGCTGCTGGCGCAGGTGCGCCTCGCCGACGCCTGGACGATCGGCGGCAACGCCACCTACCTCGACGCCGAGCGCCTCGACTCCGCCAATCCGCCGACCGGCGACACCTTCGGCGAGAAGCTCAACCTGTTCGGCCGCTACCAGCCCGACGACGGCCGCTGGTGGGCGGAGCTGCGCGCCCGCCACAACGGCGGCGACCGCGCCAACCTCGATCCCGGCGAGCCGGTGCCGCCGGTCGGCCCCGAGCTGCCGTCGTTCACCGTCTTCACGGTGAGCGGCGGCGCCACCTTCGGCGGCGAGGGACGTTTCCGCCATCAGCTGGCGCTGGTGGTCGACAACCTGACCGACGAGCTCTACGCCGAGTTCTCGAACGCCGCCTTCTTCCGGCCGCAGCCGGAGCGGCGCGCGATCGCCACCTACAGGCTCCGCTTCTAGCCGCGACGCCGGCCATGGCCGTGCGACAATCGCGGCACGGCCATGGTCGGCACCCAACTGCTCCACTACCGCATCCTGGAGCGCGCCGGGAGCGGCGCCATGGGCGAGGTCTACCGCGCCGAGGACGAACGGCTGCGGCGCACCGTGGCGCTCAAGCTGCTCCCCGAGTCGATGGCCGACGATCCGGCCCAGCTCGAGCGCTTCCAGCGCGAGGCGGAGACGCTGGCGCAGCTCGACCACCCCCACATCGTCACCATCTACTCGGTCGACGAGGCGGACGACGTCCGCTTCCTCACCATGGCGTGGATCGACGGCCGCCCGCTCGCCGAGGTGATCCCGCAGGGCGGACTGCCGCTGCGGCAGGCGCTCGACATCGGCGTCGACCTCGCCGACGCGGTCGCCGCCGCTCACGCTCGCGGCATCACCCATCGCGACCTCAAGCCGGCCAACGTCATGCTCGGCTCCGACGGTCGCCCACGGGTGCTCGACTTCGGGCTCGCCAAGTCGAGCGGCGTGCGCACGACCGCCGGCAGCCGGCCCGACGACGAGACGGCGCCGCTCACCGAAACCGGGATGGTGATCGGCTCGCTCCCCTACATGGCGCCCGAGCAGGTGCGCGGCGAGGCGGTCGATCCGCGCTCCGACGTCTTCGCCCTCGGTGCCATGCTCTACGAGATGGTGACCGGCGAGCGTCCGTTCAAAGGGGACACCGCCGCCGATCTCGTCTCGTCGATCCTCCGCGACTCGCCGCCGCCGGTCGACCAGGTGCGACCCGAGCTGCCGCGCCAGCTCGGCCGCATCGTCCGCCGCTGCCTGCACAAGGACCCCGAACGCCGCTACGAGTCGGCGCGCGGGCTGCGCAACGCGCTCGAGGACCTGCGCACCGAGATCCGCGCCGAGCAGGCGCCGGAGCGGGTGAACGTCGCGGTGCTGCCGTTCGTCGACATGAGCCCGGAGGGGGATCAGGGGTACTTCTGCGCCGGCATCGCCGAGGAGATCCTCGACGCGCTGCTGCAGCTCGAGTCGATCTGCACCGTCGCCCGCTCCTCGAGCTTCCACTTCCGTCAGGAGTCGCTCGACGTGCGCGAGATCGGCGCCCGGCTCGGCGCCAACGCCATCCTCGACGGCAGCGTGCGCAAGGCGGGCGACCGGGTGCGGATCAGCGTCCAGCTGGTCAACGTCGCCGACGGCTTCCACCTGTGGTCCGACCGCTACGACCGCGAGCTGACCGACATCTTCGCCATCCAGGAAGAGATCGCCGCCAGGATCGCCGAGGCGCTGGAATTGACCCTCACCCCGCGCGAGAAGGCATCGATCCGCAAGCCGGTCGCCGATCTCGCCGCCTACGACGCCTACCTGCGCGGCCGCCGCT
>JBPEXA010000363.1:0-2857 GCA_052032135.1 Thermoanaerobaculia bacterium
GCGGCGGACGGCGCGCGGCGCCGCTGCCGCGTGGGCCACGACTGATTGGGGAATTGGAAGGAGTATACACCTATGGCTTGGAAGCGAGAGGTGGGCGGGTGGGGGCGGGCGGCGCCGCTGGCGCTCGCCTGGCTGTTGTTGTCGGCGGCCGCCGCCGGCGCCGCCGTGCGCATGGCGACCGAGATCCGCCGCGCGCACTACCTGGAGTTCGATCGGCGCGGGCGGTTGACGGCCGAGGACGAGATCGAGGCGGTGCTCGACGGCATCCGCGCCCACGAGAACGGTCGCTTGATCTTCTTCATCCACGGCGCCAACAACTCGCACCGCCGGGCGGCGAAGCGCGCCAACGCTCAGGCGCCGCTGATCCTCGACGCGGGCCAGTACCCGGTGTTCCTCAACTGGGAGAGCTCGTTCCTGACCAGCTACCGCGACGACCTGTTCCGCATCCACCAGGGGAAGGACCGCGGGGTCAGCGCCTCGAGCCTGCTGGCGCCCTTCCGCTTCGCAGCCGACGTCGGGAAGATGGTCTTTCGCACCCCGTGGGTGGCGAGCCAGCAGGTGAAGACGATGGTGCGCACCCGGCGCGGCGGCCATCGCAACAACGACATCCTCAAAGGGGTCGAGGCGATCGCGGCGGCGTGGCCCGACCACATCTGGCTCGGTGAGGTCTGCCCCAAGAGCGGTGCGCGGGGCGCGCGGGCGGCGGAGGTCGGCGTGGTCACCGCGCCGACCACCAAGCTGGCGACCAACATGGTGATGGACGCCTTCGGACCCGGCGCGTGGGACGTCCTGCAACGGCGCACCCGGCTGCTGTTCGAGGACGACGAGTACTTCCGCACCCGCCGTCGCGACCCTCCTGGGAGCGGTCCGTGGTCACCGAGGGACGGCAGTTTCTCCGCGGGCGCCGAGGCGGGCGGGCTGGCGAAGTTCCTCGACCGGCTGGTCGAGCTGATCGACGACGACGACCGCGAGTGGCGGATCGTGCTCGCCGGGCACAGCACCGGCACCCTGGTGGTCAACGAGATCCTGCGCCGCTACCCCGCCGAGCAGCTGCCGGTCGAGCGGCTGGTCTACATGGCGGCCGCCTCGAGCAGCGAGGACCTCGATCGCGACGTCATCGCCCGCCTCGAGCAGCTGCGGGCGTTGCCCGCCGAGGCGCGGCCGAAGCGTGAGCTCGAGATCTTCCACCTCACGCTCCACCCGTGGCAGGAGAATCGCCAGGCGATGCTCTACGACATCGGGCCTCGGGGCTCGATCATCGTCGCCGTCGACGACTTCATCGACAAGCCGAAGACGACGACGTCGCGGGTCGCCGGACGGCTCGACAACCTCGTCCGCCAGGTCCAGAAGTGGCCGCCCGAGGTTCGCGACGTCTCCTACGTCAAGGCGTTCGGCGCCGGCCACTGCGAGGACATGGCGGTCAACCATCCCAAGGCGCACGGCCACTTCTCGACCCGGCTGCGCTACTGGGAGGACGTCTGCGTGCGGCCCGGAAGCTTCCCCGCCTGGTGCGGCGACCTCTCGGCGACCAAGCCGTCGCCGCCCGGAGGGAGGCGATGAGCCGCTGCGCCGCCACGCTCGCGCTCGCCGCCGTCGCCATCGCCACCGCCGGCCCCGCCGCCGCCTTCAGCAAGTACGAGCACGAGCAACTCACCTACTACGCCTTCGCCATCGCTCGCGAGCAGGCGTGCTCGGTGGAGAGCGCGAAGGAGCCTCTACCGGCGCTGTGCGACGCCCACCACGCCGTCCCCTCCTGGGAGCTGGCGGGGATCACGCGCGCGGTCGACTACTTCTCCCACCCCGAGCGGCTGGCGCCCGACGCCGCAGCTTGTGCCTCGGGCGACAAGAAGCGATGCCGCATCGAGCGCTGCGAAGAAGGTAAGGAGAAATGCCCGGCGATCATCGAAGCGGCGTGCGCCACGGAAGACGGACCGGACGGCAAGCCTCGGCTGGTCGACGCCGCCACTTGTCTCGACCTCGCGGCCGAGGACACCCGCATCCGGGTCGACGATCGGCGCGGTAAGCAGCTCTACCGGGCGCTGGCGGTGCATCGCAACGACGAGCACTTCCGCGAGGGGGCGCGCGACGCCTACAACCGGATGCACCAGCGCGGCATCGAACTCGCCGTCGCCGGCCACCACGAGGTGGCGCTGATCGCGGAGGCGGTCGCCGTGCACTTCCTCCAGGACGGCTTCGCCCCCGGCCACCTCGCGGCGCCGCGCGATCAGTACGGCGACTCGTTCGCCGGCGCGCTCCACGACCGCTGGAACCGCAAGGGTTGGACGATGCGGGTGGAGCCCGCCGCCTGCGACCTAGCGCGCGACTCGAAGGCGTCGCTGCAGCGGCTCGCCGCCTACCTCAACCCGGGATTCCGTCGCGGCCAGCGGATCCGCCCCGACACCATCCAGACCGAGCTCGACACCTTCCTCGAGCAGTGCGACGGCGGCGGCACCGTCGAGTACAAAGCGTTCGGCGACAAGGCGTTGCTCACCCGCTCCGCCCGCAACGCGCTCGAGGCCGACCACGCCGTCCATCGGGTGACGCTGTTGCTGCTGACCGTGCGCTCGATCGAGGACCTCTTCGAGAGCAACACCGACGACCCGCTGCGAGTCTGCTACCACCCGCCGACGATGGGCGACCCGAGCGACACCATGCCCGCCTACTGGGCGCCCGGCCTCGGCATCGGTGCCGCCACCAAGCCCTACGCCCTCCACTCGTACTGCCTCCCCCGCTACCAGGACGGCCTGATCACGTCGTACGAGTGGGCGCCGCAGGCGCAGAAGGACGATTACGGCCTCGGCTGGGGGGCGCACAACGTCTTCGCCACCCAGATCGCCTTCAGCAGCTGGGGCGACAG
>JBPEXA010000364.1:0-2915 GCA_052032135.1 Thermoanaerobaculia bacterium
GACGACGTCGTCGGTGGCGCAGCCGCCGGCGGCGAGCACCGCCTCGAGGTTGGCGAACACCTGGCGCGCCTGGGTCTCGAAGTCGTCACCCACCAGCTTGCCGGTCTCCGGATCCATGCCCACCTGCCCGGAGGTGAAGAGCCAGCCGCCCGCCGACACCGCCTGCGAGTAGGGGCCGATCGCCTGCGGCGCTTCGTCCGAATGATGGAGTTTCATGCGGAGTCTCCCTGGATCACTCCCACGTAGGGGAGGTTGCGATAGCGCTCGTCGAGGTCGAGGCCGTAGCCGACCACGAACTGGTTGCCGACTTCGAAGCCACGATAGTCGATCGGCACTTCGATCTCACGCGCCGGCACCTTGTCGAGCAGGGTGCACACCTCGACCTCCTCGGCGCCGTGCTCGCGCAGGAGGTCGATCACCGCCGCCACCGAGTAGCCCGAGTCGATGATGTCCTCGACCAGCACCACCGACTTGCCGGTGAAGTCGATCTGCGGCCGCCGCTTGACCTCGAGGCGTCCGCGCACCGTGCCGCGATAGCTCGACACCTGCGCGAAGTCGATCTCGACCGGCACCGTCAGCTGCCGGATGAGGTCGGCGAGGAAGATCGTCGACCCCTTCAGCACGCCGACGCAGACGACCGCCTCGGCCATCTTGTGGCGACGATCGATCTCGGCCGCCAGCTCGACGATCCGGTTCCGGATCTCCTCCTCGGAGATGAGCACCTCGATTCGGGCGTCGGTCATCGGGGGGCGTATGGTAGCAGGCCGGTCGCCGCCACCAGGGGGATCGGGTATCGTTCGCCGCAGGCGGAGCAGGGGCCGATGAGCGAGCTCGAAACCCAGATCGAGAACCGGCGCCGCAAGCGCGAGGAGCTGCGCGCGGCGGGGGTCGAGGCGTACCCGGCGCGGGTCGATTACGACCTCGAGCCGGCGGCGGTGCACGAACGGTGGGGGAGTCTCGACGCCGAGCAGCTGGAGGGGGAAGCGGTGCGGCTCGCGGTCCCCGGGCGGGTCCGCGCGCTGCGCAGCCACGGCAAGACCGCCTTCCTCGACCTCCACGACGGCGCCGCCAAGCTGCAGGTGATGGTGCGCAAGCCGCAGCTCGACGAGGGGTCGACGACGGTGCTCGAGCACGCCGATCTCGGCGACTACCTGCTCGCCGCCGGCACCCTGATGCGCACCCGCACCGGCGAGCTCACCCTGGCGGCGGCATCGCTGCGGATGCTCAGCAAGGCGCTGCGCCCGCTGCCCGAGAAGTGGCACGGCCTCGCCGACGTCGAGGAGCGCTACCGCCGCCGCTACCTCGACCTGATCGTCAACCCCGAGACCCGGTCGGTGTTCGAGGCGCGGGCGCGCATCATCCAGGCGCTGCGGACGGCGCTCGACGACGAGGGCTTCCTCGAGGTCGAGACGCCGATGATGCAGGCGCTCCCCGGCGGCGCGGTGGCGCGCCCGTTCGTCACCCACCACAACGCGCTCGACCTCGAGCTCTACCTGCGCGTCGCCCCCGAGCTCTACCTCAAGCGACTGCTGGTCGGCGGCCTCCACCGGGTGTACGAGATCAACCGCAACTTCCGCAACGAGGGGATCTCGACCCAGCACAACCCCGAATTCACCATGCTCGAGTTCTACTGGGCGTACGCCGACTACGAGCAGCTGATGGACTTCACCGAGCGCGTGCTCTCCGAGCTGGCGACCGCGGTCACCGGCGGCTCGCGGGTCGAGTGGCGCGGCGCGACGATCGACTTCGCCCCCCCGTGGCCGCGCGAGACCGTCCTCGAGTGCACCGCCCGCAGCTGCGAGCTGTCGGTCGACGAGCTGCAGACCGCCGACGACGTCGGCCGGGCGCTCGACGAGCGTGGCGTCGAGCGCCCCGAGCACGCCGGCTACGGCGGGCTGCTGATGGCGCTCTTCGAGGCGACCGCGGAGGCGGGGCTGGTCCAGCCGACCTTCATCACCCAGCACCCGACCGAGACCTCCCCGCTGTCGAAGCAGAACGCCGAGGACCCGCGCTTCACCGACCGCTTCGAGCTCTACATCGGCGCGATGGAGATCGCCAACGCCTTCAGCGAGCTCAACGATCCCGACGTGCAGGCCGAGCGCTTCCGGCAGCAGCTCGAGGCGCGCGACCGCGGCGATCAGGAGGCGCACCGCTTCGACCACGACTACGTGCGCGCCCTCGAGCACGCCATGCCGCCCGCCGGCGGCGAGGGGATCGGCATCGATCGCCTCACCATGCTCCTCACCGGCAGCGAGTCGATCCGCGAGGTGATCCTCTTCCCGCTGCTGCGACCCGAGGCGGTCGAGGGCGCCGCCGATGCCGACGACGACTGACGCCGCCGGCGCGACCCCGACGTCGCGGCTGGCGCGGGGCTCGCTGGCGCTGGCGATCGCCCGCCGCTACCTGCGGAGCGCCCGCAAGGACGCCTTCGTCAGCTTCCTGGCGGCGGCGGCGGCCGGCGGCATCGCCCTCGGCGTCACCGCCCTCATCCTCGCGCTCGCCGCCCTCGGCGGCTTCCAGGGGGCGCTGCGCGACGAGATCCTCGCCCGCACGCCGCAGCTGTCCGTCCGCCCGCCCGCCGGCCACGACCCGATCGCCCTCGCCGGCGAGATCGCCGCCCACGACGCGGTGGAGGGGGCGCAGGCGGTGCTCCGCGGCCGCGGCTGGCTCGTCCGCGGCGGCAGCGCGCGGCCGGTCGAGCTGATCGCCTACGACGGCGATCTGCCGATGCTCTTCCCGCGCGCCGACTCCCGTCGCCCCGGCCTCTACGTCGGCAGCTCGCTGGCGGAGGTGTGGCGGATCGAGCCCGGCGACGTCGTCGAGCTGGTCTCCGCCCGCCCGACGCTCACCCCGTTCGGACCGCAGCCGCGAGTGCGGCGGCTCGCCGTGACCGGGCTGTTCGAGACCGGTCGCAC
>JBPEXA010000365.1:0-3371 GCA_052032135.1 Thermoanaerobaculia bacterium
GAACGCTACGATCGGCGCTGCATGCCCGACCGCGCACCGCCCGACTCCATCCCCGTCGTCGCATCTCCGTGAAGGCGTTCGAGACCCTTGAACGCCAGGATCGGCGGGCTACGGCAGGCCCGTACCGACCGCTCCGCCCGACTCCCACCCCCGTCGGTCGAATCTCCATGAAGGCGTTCGAGGCCATCGAACGGCAGAATCGGCGGGCTACGGCATGCCCGTACCGCCTGACTCCAGCCCCCGTCGTCGAATCTGCATGAAAGCGTTCGAGACCCTCGAACGTCAGAATCGGCGGGCTACAGCATGCCTGTACCGCCCGACTCCCAACCCCGTCGTCGAATCCGCATGAAAGCGTTCGAGACGATTGACCGCTGGGTGACGCCCGACGGCAGGGAGCTCACCTTTCACCGTCGCGACGGTGACCATTTCGTCTACCTCGACGGTGACGAGCTGATGTCGACCCGGGCGCCGGGTTCCGAGCGCGCGCTCGCCGAGCTCGCCTGCGCCGGGCTCGCCGGCCGTCCTCGGGTGCTGATCGGCGGGCTCGGCCTCGGCTACACGCTGCGCGCCGCCCTCGACGTGCTGCCGCCCGGCGCCCGCGTAGTGGTCGCCGAGGTGTTCGACTGCGTCATCCGCTGGAATCGCGAGCAGCTGCCGCGACTGCAGGGAGGCGCATTGACCGATCGCCGCACCCGCATCGTCCACGCCGACGTCTGGGAGGTGCTGCGGCGGGAGGGGCCGTGGGACGCGGTGCTGCTCGACGTCGACAACGGCCCGGCGGCGTGGTGCCTCGACGGCAACCGCCGGCTCTACGATCGCGCCGGTCTGGAGGCGATCGCCGGCCGTCTGCAGCCCGACGGCGTCGTCGCCTTCTGGTCGGCGCATCCCGATCCCCGCTTCGTGAAGACCCTGCGGCGCGCCGGCTTCGACGCCCGTAGCCACACCGTCCGCGCCCACCGGCAGCGCGGCGCTCGCCACGCCGTCTTCGTCGGCCGCCGGCGCAGGAGGTGACGATGACCTGGACCGTCGAACGCTCCCGCTACATCGTCCGCGACGAGCCGTGGCTGTCGATCCGCGAAGAGGCGTGCCGCACCGCCTCCGGTCACCCGATCGACCCCTTCTTCGTGCTCGAGTATCCGGACTGGATCAACGTGGTGGCGATCACCGACGACGATCGGGTGCCGGTGGTGCGCCAGTACCGGCACGGCGTCGGCCGGCAGGTGCTCGAGATCCCCAGCGGCGTCATCGACCGTCGCGACCGCTCGCCCGAGGCCGCGGCGCGGCGCGAGCTGCTCGAGGAGACCGGCTTCGAGGCGAGGCGATGGCACCGGGTCGCCGAGCTCTCGGCCAACCCGTCGACCCACGCCAACACCACTTTCTGCTTCCTGGCGACCGGTGCCCGCCGGGTCGCCGAGCCGCGGCTCGATCCTGGCGAGGAGCTCGAGCTCGAGCTGCTGCCGCTCGCCGAGCTGCTCGAGCGGGCGCGGCGGGGGGAGCTGCTGCAGTCGCTGCACGTCGCCGGCCTCTCGCTGGCGCTGATGGCGCTCGGGCGGCTGCGCTTCGCTCCACCGTCGTCGGATCCACGAAGATAGAAAGAGACGCTGACGGATCGGTCGATCTCTGGCACAATTCGCCTCCGAGGGACGACAGAACGCGGCGAGACGACGCCGCCGGAGGAGAGGAGAGGAACATGGCGCTTGAGGCGACCATCTTCGAGCTGTCCCTGAGGGAGCTGACCCCCGAAAGCATGGCGGCGGCGGCGCGCTCCTACGGCGAGAACGGCTGGCTGGCGCTGCGCGACGTCGAGCACGAGGTCGTGCCGCGCTTCGAGGCGGTGCTCGACGAGGTGCTCTCCGAGCTCGGCTTCGAGCTCGGGGCGGTGCTCGACGGCTCGGTGCCGCTCAGCGCTTTCGACGAGGAGCAGCGCCAGACGCTGTCGCAGATCGACTCCGACGCCGATCTGCAGGCGTGGTTGGTGCGGGTGCTCGAGCCGGTGCTGCTGCGGCTGATGGGCCCGGTGGTCCACGTCAGCCGCAACTTCCACGCCCAGTTCAAGGGCGGCGACCTGGCGGCGCCGACCGTCGATCATGGCGGCTATCCGACCGGCACCACCTACATGGAGCCGTTCGGGCAGTATCTGCTGCACCAGGACTTCACCGGCGCCAACCTGCCGACCAGCCCGAGCTTCATCACGCTGTGGGTGCCGCTGACCACCGGCCCGCACTGGGGTCTGCGCCTCTACCCCGGCAGCCACACCCGCGGCATCCTGTGCAACGACTGGATCGAGCTCGACGACGAACGGCTCCAGATGCTCGGCGAGCCGATCGACTTCCCCGCCGAGCGCGGGCGCGCGCTGCTCTTCCAGGGGCTGCTGATGCACAGCACCACGAACCCGGGTGAGAGCCGGCGGGTGAGCTGCGACGTCCGCTTCTTTCCGCTCTGCGGCTTTCTCCCCACCGTGCCGTGGATCCTCGGCCCCGATCCGGTCGCCGATCTCGAGCCGGTCGCCGGCGACGACGAGACCCTGCGCTGCCCGCGCCTCGAGACTCAGGCCCATCTCGGCCGCCGTCCCGACCTCGGCGACGTCGACGAGCAGTCGGTGCTGAACTGGGTCGGCTACGTCGAGCGGCGAGTCGCCGGTGATGACGATGGCGCGCTCGCCTACCTCGAGCGCTTCACCAACCCGGCGCTCACCGGCGAGAGCTGGGAGGTCTATCGCGACAAGTACCACCACTTCGAGCTCCACGCCGAGACCAGGGAGCGGGCGCGACGAGCCCTCGCGAGCGACGCCGACGAGCATCCGCGGCAGGCGCTCTAGGGCGGTCTTGGACCGCCCGCTCGATCGCGAAACGCGCTGGGTGGCCTACGCCGCCGGCGGCGCCTTCCAGAACATCGTCCTCCACGGGCTGCTGCCCGAGGGGTGCGCCTACGCTGTCGACGGCCACTTCGAGGGCGACCGGTTCGAGGGCATCCCGGTCCATCGCCCGTCGCGCCTCGACGACGAGGATCTCTCCTCGCTGCCGATCGTGCTGTTCACCATGTCGAGCGGCCTCTTCTGGCAGCTGCGCGGGGAGCTGATCGAGCGCGGCTGCGCACCGGCCAACCTCCACTACTACGGCGACGTCTTCTTCGACGGCCTGCGCGAGCGACTGCGCCCCCACGGTATCGACCTCGATCCCGCTCACTACCGGTTCGTGCAGTCGACCACCGCGCTGCTCGGCATCGACAACCACTCCTCCTCGCTCGGCACCGCGCTGCAGCTGGCGCTGCAGCGGGCGGCGGCCGGCCTCGACGGCCCGATCGTCGAGCTCGGCGTCTACCGTGGCGGCAACGCGCTCGCCGTCTGCCTCGCCAACCAGCTGCTCGGCGAC
>JBPEXA010000366.1:0-2025 GCA_052032135.1 Thermoanaerobaculia bacterium
CTGCCGTGGAGACCGGTGCCGACGGTGAGCCGATCGGCGTAACGGGCGGCCACCAGCCCGTTGGGGACCACCCAGTGCCCCTGCAGCACGTCGTACGGTCGTTCTTCGAGCGCCGCCGTCACCGCCCGGCGGGCGCCGGCGAGGTAGAGGGGCGTCACCACACCAGCCTTCCACCGCACCCGCTCGTCGGCGCTCAGGCTGCGCCCATAGCCGAGGACCTCGCTCCCTTCGGGAGCGTAGCGGAAGGAGCGCACCTCGACGCCCCCCTCCTCCCACCGCGCCGCGACCCCTTCGGCGTGCGGGGTGAGAACGGTGACCGCGTCGCCCAGCGCCACCA
Organism: Thermoanaerobaculia bacterium; assembly: GCA_052032135.1. Classification (GTDB taxonomy): domain Bacteria; phylum Acidobacteriota; class Thermoanaerobaculia; order Multivoradales; family JAHEKO01; genus CALZKB01. The sequence goes on from JBPEXA010000366.1 coordinate 338, forward strand.
GTCCCTTCGCCAGATCGCGAATGAAGGGGCCGGAGGTGTCGACGGGAGTACGGGGGAAGGTCTGCGTGAGGAAGAGGATGTCCAAGGGGGCTACTCGATCCTCTCTCTCACGCTGTAGCTGTCCTCGCGCCGGAAGTTCTTGAAGGTGATCATCTCGCCGATCAGCCCGGTGGTCAGCACCTGGATGCCGACCAGCATCAGCAGCACCCCCAGCAGCAGCAGCGGCCGGTTCGACAGCGCCTCCTCGAACAGCCACCAGCGCACCGCCAGGTAGGCGTTGATCGCGAATCCGAGTCCGCCGCAGACCAGGCCGATCACCCCGAACAGGTGGAGGGGTCGGCGGGTGTAGCGGGTGATGAAGAGAACGGTGATGAGGTCGAGCAGGCCCTTGTAGTAGCGATCCCACCCGTACTTGCTGCTGCCGTGCTGGCGCGGATGGTGCTCGACGTCGAGCTCGCCGACCCGGAAGCCGCGCCGGCTGGCGAGCACCGGAATGTAGCGGTGGAGCTCGCCGTAGAGCGCGATCTGCTCGAGCACCTCGCGGCGATACGCCTTGAAGCCGCAGTTGAAGTCGTGCAGATCGACCTGAGCGAGGCGGCGGGTCGCCCAGTTGAACAGCTTCGACGGCCACCGCTTGTTGATCGGATCCCGACGGTTGCGCTTCCAGCCGGAGACCAGGTCGTAATCCGACGCCAGCATGTCGAGGAAACGGGGGATCTCCCGCGGCTCGTCCTGGAGGTCGCCGTCCATGGTGACGACGATCGCCCCCGACGACGCCTCGAAGCCGGCGCACAGCGCCGCCGCCTTGCCGAAGTTGCGGCGCAGCTGCACGAGCTTGACCCGCGGGTCGGCGTCGTGGGCGCGGCGAACGGCACCGACGGTGCCGTCCTGCGACCCGTCGTCGACGAAGATGATCTCGAACTCGCGGCCCATCTCGTCGAGCACCGAGGCGACCCGGCGGGAGAGCTCCTCCACCGTCCCCTCCTCGTCGAGCACCGGCACCAAAACGCTGATCTCGGGCGCAATCGCACCCTCCGGCCGCGGTGCGGCCGTCCTCAGCTCCGAGGTCGACTCCATGGTCGTCATCTTAGCAACCGGTATCGCCGGTCATCCCTCGGGGTCGCCGTCGAGACGGTCGCGCACGCACTGCATGTCCTCCCACGTGGGCGCGCGGAAGCCGGAGTTCCGCAGCAGTGCTGCGGGATGGTAGGTGACGCGCGTCGGCACGCCCCTCACGGCATGCCACTCGCCGCGCAGCCGGCCGAGCGCCTGATCGGTTCCCAGCAGCGCCTGCGCCGCGACCCGGCCGAGGGCGACGATCACCCGCGGCGCCACCAGGTCGATCTGGCGCTCGAGATAGCCGCGGCAGGCGGCGACCTCGTCCGCCTCGGGGTCGCGGTTGCGCGGAGGACGGCACTTCACGACGTTGGTGATGTAGACCTCCTCGCGCCGCCGATCGATGGCGCGCAGGATGCGCGTCAACAGCTCGCCGGCCGGCCCCACGAACGGGAGGCCCTGCTCGTCCTCCCGCTGCCCCGGGCCCTCGCCGATGAGCATCAGGTCGGCGGTCGGCGAGCCGCTGCCGAAGACGACGCGGTTGCGGGTCTCGCTCAACCGGCATCGTTCGCACCCCGCGGCCTCGTCGGCGACGGCGGCGAGCGACGTCGCCCCCGCGGGCTCTGCGCCCG
>JBPEXA010000367.1:0-2967 GCA_052032135.1 Thermoanaerobaculia bacterium
CGTCGCCGCCGCGCAGCTGCTCGGCGGCCAGCGCGTCGTCGCCCTGACGGTCGATCCGCTCGCCGCCGGCACCCCCTACACCGTCGGCGTCGAGGGGGTCGAGGACCTCGCCGGCAACCCGCTGCCGCCGGGGGCGGAGCTCGGCTTCGAGCTCGCGCCGCCGGTGCCGGACGCCGATCTGCTCGCCTACTGGCCGTTCGAGCGCGCGGTCGGCACCATCGCCGTCGACCACTCGAGCGGCGGCCGGCACGGCGTCGTCGCCGGCGGTGCCGATCGCGGCGCCGGCTGGGTCACCCTCGACGGCATCGACGATCACGTCGACACCGGCGCGTGGGACGTCGCCGGCCCCGAGGTCACCCTCGCCGCCTGGATCCGCTCCGACGACCTCACCAACTGCAGCTCGAGCGACTGCCGCATCCTCTCCAAGGCGAGCGGCACCGCGGAGGGCGACCATCACTTCATGCTGAGCACCATCGCGAGCGGCGACGCGACACGGCTGCGGTTCCGGCTCCGCACCGACGGCTCGACGTCGACCCTGGTCGCCGCGTCGGGCGATCTGGTCGAGGGGGTGTGGGCCCACGCGGCGGCGGTGTGGGACGGCGCCGAGATGCGCCTCTATGTCGACGGCGTCGAGGTCGGCAGCGCCGCCAAGGGGGGCACCGTCGACACCGACCCCGCGGTGCCGGTGTGGGTCGGCGCCAACCCGCCGGGGGCGAAGCGGTGGGACGGCTCGCTCGACGAGGTGCGCATCTACCGCCGTGCGCTCACCGCGCAAGAGCTGCAGGCGCTGCCGCCGCCGGGGACCTTCACCATCTTCGCCGACGGCTTCGAGAGCGGCGACACCGCGGCGTGGTCGGCGACGGTGCCGTGAGCCACCCCGCGAGCGGCGCCCGCAGTGGCGCCGACAACCGCGCCCCGTCAGCCTGAGCCGACCGGCGTCCGCGGCTCAGAAGCTGTAGCCGAACGCGATCACCACCTGGTCGCGCTCGAGCTCGTTGCGGATGCGGTCGGTGACCACCGTCCGCTCCACGGCGCGCACCCCGGCGCTCAGATCCCAACGGGGGTGGAGCTGCCATCGCAGCTCGAGCGCCGCGTCGCGGATCCGGTCGTCGCCGCTGCGGCCGTGGTCGACCTCCATCGACAGCCGCAGCGTCTCCGACAGCAGCCACTCGACGTCGAGATGGGCGAAGGGGATGAAGTTGCCCTCCTCGACCCGCCGCTCCGCCTCCTCCGAGCTCAAGGCGGCGACGATGTCCTGAAAGGAGACGCCGCCGCCGGCGTGAAAGCGCAACGCGCTCGACGGTCGCATCCGCCACCGGTAGCGCAGCCGGTAGTCGTAGAGCAGGAAGCGGGAGTCGACGCCTTCGCCGGCCGGCACCACCTCGCCCGCGAAGCGCACATCGTCCGCGAACGCGCCGCGATCGCGCACCTCGAAGGGGGCGAGCTGGAAGACGATCTCCTGCCGCTCGCGAGGTGCGTAGGCGAACTCGATGCGCGCCGTCACCGTCGGGTTGTTGGTCTCGTCGAGCAGGAACGAGACGCGATCGGGCGCCGCGACGTCGTTGCGCTCCACAGAGCTGGCGCCGAACTCCCACTGATACCGCAGGCCCCGGCGCGGCGCCATCGACGGCATGTCGGCCCGCTCCCCCCACTCGCGGGCCGCCCCCTTCCACTGCACCATGAAGCCGCTCCCCTCCTCGCTCACCAGCGGCGTCACCGCCACCCGCTCGGACGCCGGAAAGGTGAAGTAGCGATTGGCCAGGACGCTGATGCTCAGACCCGAGACGACATCGTCGAGGAAGTGCTTCTGGGCCCGCACCCGGCTCGCCCCCGTGTAGGCGGCGAGCACCGCCGCCGGCGCCCCCCAGCGCGGGCCGTAGCGGAGGTTGATGAACGACGCTCCGGAGAACGCGGCCGCGGTGTGGCCGGAGGGGAACGAGTTCACCCCCTTTGCGTTCGGACGCGCCTTCTCCACCACTTCCTTGAGGACGGCGACGGTGACGGTCGAGGTGGCGAGCGACTTGAGGAACGCCCGCCGCCCTGGAGGGTCGTCTTCCAGCCAGGTGGCGCCGAGGGCGACGGCGGGCAGCGCCCACTGCAGCACGTCGCCGATCTCCTCGATCGTCTCGACGTCCTCGGTCGTCAGCACCGCCGCCGCTGCCGCCGCGGTCGCCACGGTGATCGCCTTCGCCCGCCCGTCGAAGTCGCCGGCGACCTCGGGGTGAGCGGACAGCGCCGGCACCGCCAGCCCGATCCACACTGCCGCCACCCGCCGCACGACCGCCACCCTAGTGGCCCGCGTCGAGACGACGCAAGGGGGCGCGGCGGCGGCCACGGGCGCGCAGCTCGCGACCTCCGCGGCGTCGATCGTCTCGCCGCCGCCGCAGCACTGCGCATACACTGCCCGCCATGTGTGGGATCACCGGCGTCGTCGGCCGCCCCCCGGCCGACCCCGAGGCGATCGCCCACATGACCGCGTTGCTCGCCCATCGCGGCCCCGACGATCGCGGCATCGAGCGTCGCGACGACGCCCACCTCGGGCACACCCGGCTGTCGATCCTCGACCTCTCCGCCGCCGGCCGTCAGCCGATGGCGCTCGGCCCGCTCGAGCTGGTCTACAACGGTGAGATCTACAACTTCCGCGAGCTGCGGCGGGAGCTGCCCGGCCCCTTCCGCAGCGAGACCGACAGCGAGGTGATCCTCCACGCCTACCGCGAGTGGGGGGCCGCCTGCGTCGAGCGCTTCCACGGCATGTTCGCCTTCGCGATCTGGGACCGCCAGCGACGCCACCTGTTCGCCGCCCGTGACCGCCTCGGCATCAAGCCGTTCTACTACCGGCGGCTCGACGGCGCCCTCGCCTTCGCCTCCGAGGTCGCCCCCCTGCTCGAGATCGACCGGCCCGACGTCGACCTGACGGCGATCGCCGACTACTTCACCTACGGCTACGTGCCGACGCCGCGAAGCGCC
>JBPEXA010000368.1:0-1622 GCA_052032135.1 Thermoanaerobaculia bacterium
CCGCGGCTCCGGCGGCCGAGCCCGAGCCCACCACGGCGCCGGCGCCGGCACCCGCCGCCGCTGCCCCCGCCGCCGCACCGGGCGCCACGCAGGTCCGTTGGGGTCCGGCGCCGACACCCATCCTCGAGGGTCAGCGCGGGCGGCCCTTCGCGGCGCTGCTCGGGATCGCTGCCCTGTTCGCCGTCGGCATCCTGACGAGCCTGACGGTGCCGATCTCGACCGGCGGCGACTACACCCACCTCGTGCCGGATGCGACGCTCAGTGCCACCGGCGAGATGGGTCTCGACATCTACCTCGAGGAAGGGTGCTGGTACTGCCACACCCAGTTGGTGCGCCCGGTGCTCGCCGATGTGGGGTTGGGACCGGCCACCGAGACGTTCGCCGACTCGCTCGACACCGCGGCCTTCGGCGTGCAGCGCATCGGCCCGGATCTCGCCCACGTCGGGTCCAGGACCTCCTTGTTCGGAGGCGAGGATCCGGTCACGGCGGCCGAGTTCGAACTGCTGCTCACCGACCCTCATTCGGTGTTCCCCGACGGGCTGCATCCGTCCTACACCTACCTCTCCGAGGGTGACCTCGCAGCGCTCGCCACCTATCTCGTCGAACTGAAGTGAGCTCATGAGCGATCAACTCGCCGCCGCCGCCGCCGCACTCGGGATCCCCGAGGACCTGGTTCGCCGGTCCGCCGAAGCGCGCGCCGCCGCCGATGGAGTGGAGGTCGATGACCTGATCGCCGCCTGGGCCGGCGGGGCCCCTGCCCCGGCCGCCGCCGCCCCGACCTCTGTCCCACCGGCGGAGGACGTCGACGATCCGACACCGGCCGAGACGGAGACTCCCGCCGCCGAGCCGGTCGCAGCTGCGCCCGCCCCCGCCGCAGCGGCGCCCGCAGCAGCCGTCGCCGTGGCCGCCCCTCCCGCGGCGACGACGGTCCGTGGATCGGAGGCGCTCGACTACGACGCCGTGGTGACGGTGCCGACGGCCGGGCTCTCGGAGCGGACGGCGCCGGCCGTGCCGCGCTGGCTGACCACCCTCTTCGTCATCGCGCCGCTGGCCGGGCTGGTCTACCTGATCACGTTCGTCGCCGGCCCCAACTGCGGCACTGCCGGCCAGCTCACCGTCGATCGCCTCACCGGCGCTGTCGAGAATTGCGACGGCACGGAGTTCGCCGCCGCCGGCGGCCCGGGCGGCGTCGACATCCGCGGCATCATCGCCGAGGGAAGCGGGCTCTATGCGGCTGCTCCCGGCAACTGCGCCTCGTGCCACGGGGGAGGCGGAGGCGGAGGCACCGGCCCGGCCCTCAACGGCGGCGCGGTGCTCACCACCTTCTCGTCGTGCCCGGCCCACATCGAATGGGTGCTGCTGGGGACGCAGGGATTCCAGGCGGCCGGCATCGCCACCTATGGCGACACCAACACGCCGGTGGGCGGGGGCGGCATCATGCCCGGCTTCCAGTCACTCACCGAAGACCAGCTCGCCGCGGTCGTGTTCTTCGAGCGGGTGCAGTTCGGAGGCCAGGACCCCGCCGAGGCTGCCATCGACTGCGGCTACGTCGACCCCGAAGGCGAAGGCGGCGAAGGCGAAGAAGGCGGCGAGGGCGAGGAAGCGCCGCCCGAAGAGGACAT